>JAQTUD010000064.1 GCA_028710405.1 Candidatus Omnitrophota bacterium | reverse complement strand
TTACAGCATGGGTATACTGGAGAAGATCGGCCTTTTAAAAGTAGACTTCCTGGGGTTGCGCACGCTGACGGTGGTCAGCGAGGCGGTGAAGTTAGTAAAGTCTTCCCAGGGTAAAGATATAGTTATTTTAGGCCTGCCGTTAGATGACGCCAATACTTATAAACTTTTAAGTTCCGCCCAGACTATCGGAGTATTTCAGGTTGAAAGTTCAGGGATGCGCGACCTGCTAAAGAAACTTGAGCCATCGCGTTTTGAAGACTTGATCGCCCTGCTTGCGCTCTACCGGCCCGGCCCCATCGGTTCAGGGATGCTTGACGATTTCATCCAGCGTAAGCACAACCGCGTGCCGATAAGATACGATCATAAGAAGTTGGAGTCGGTTTTAAAGGAGACCTACGGCATTATCGTTTATCAGGAGCAGATCATGCAGATTGCCTCCACCTTAGCCGGTTTCACCATGGCCCAGGCAGACCTCCTGCGCCGGGCGATGAGCAAGAAGATCCCGGAGGTCATGGAGAAGCAGCGTTCTAATTTTATCTCCGGATGCACTAAAAACGAGATCAGCTCTACGGTCGCTAACAAGGTATTTGACCTGATAGAATATTTTTCCGGTTATGGATTTAATAAAAGCCATTCGACCGCCTACGCGCTCATTTCTTACCGCACCGCTTATTTGAAGGCTAATTACCCGGTAGAGTTTATGACCGCTTTATTGACTTCAGAGCGTGACAATACCGATAAAATAGTAGAGTATGTGAATGAGGCCCAGAATATGGGTTTAAAGGTTTTACCGCCGGATATAAATGAAAGCGAAGCCCTTTTCAAGGTAATGGATAAGAATACCATCAGGTTTGGTTTGTTAGCGGTGAAGAATGTCGGCGCCGGAGCCGTAGAGTCCATAATTGAGGCAAGGAGGAAAGAAAAATTCAGTACTTTCCAGGACCTCTGCCAACGTATCGATCTAAGGTTGGCCAATAAAAAAGTCCTGGAGAGCCTGATCAAATGCGGGGCGATGGATTATTTTGGCATGCCCCGGGCGCAGATGGTCGCGGGCCTGGAGGGTATTCTGGATTCTGCTTCCCGCGCGCAGAGAGAAAAGGCCAAAGGGCAGCTATCATTTTTTGACCAGGGGCTTGATGATAACGGATTCCATACCACTAATAATATTCCGCAGGTCAAGGAATGGCCCGAGCCGCAGCTGCTTGCCTTTGAGAAGGATATGCTTGGTTTTTATGTCAGCGGCCATCCCCTGGCGCGTTATGCCAGGCAGCTCAAGCGTTTTACCTCATCATCAGTCAGTAATCTCCTTGAGCACCAGGATCAGGACGAGATAAAGATCGTCGGCCTGATCGCCAAGATCAAGAATACCACTACCCGCCAGAAACAGGAGAAGATGGCTATCCTTAAGTTGGAAGACTTAGACGGGTCAGTGGAGGCGTTGGTATTTCCGCGCTCCTATCAGAAAGTCAGCCGTTATATCCAGCTCAACCAGGTGGTCTTAATCAGGGGCATACTTAATCTTAATGAAGATACTCCGAAGATAGTGGTCAATGACCTTTTTCCTTTTGATGAAATATATAAATTAATCACCGCCATAAATATAAACCTAACCGGCGTACGGGAGAATATCTTTGAAAGCCTGCGGGAATTATTGGCATCTTCAGCCGGGACCATACCGGTCTATCTACGCCTGGACACGCCGGCCAAGTCACGGGTGCAGTTGGTCGTAGGGGAGGGCCTCTATGTCCGCCCCTCGGAAAAATTGATCCAGGATATAGAAAGCCTTTTAGGCGAAGAACGCCTATCTCTGGTTACATAAAATCTTTAGTGTTATCCATAAATTTTTTGCGGGTCCTGCCTCGACTATATCTACCCCTGTCTTTAGGTTTCTCGCTAGTCGATTTTTACCCTTTGGGCCGCCAATGATCTTTCGCATTTCGGCGGCTGCTGAACTCGCCCCTCGAACTCTAGTTCTCGGGGCTCAAACAGCATCGCCGTCCCGAATTGCCCCGCCGGATCCGGCGGGGCCTCGGGATACCCTCAATGCTCAAGCTCCATTGGCTAAAAATCGACATTCGCTCGAAACCTAAAAGACAGGGGGCAGATAGCAACAGAAGTAAAGCGGTATCTAATTTTTTATTTCTAGCGCGTGGATGATAATTCCGGGGGACACAATACTTAATTGGAAGCATTAGCGGGGGACGAGCCGCGATTCGAGCAGGACGTAAAGGCGACGAGCGGGCAGGGTTCACCCCATAATAGATATCTGTGAGAGCGAGGAGCCGATCCGAGCGAGCTTTTCCACGCTGGGGAAAAGCGAGCGTTCCTGCGAGAACGCGGCTCGGCACACGCGAACGTTAGAACATGTTTAGGGGACACTTTCCTAAATAGCTCTAAATAGATGTCTACGGAAAATGTCCCCTACTGACTACTGAAGGGCGGGGCGAGCGTTCCCGAGAAACCCAGGCAAGCCACACGCGAAGAGGCATATCTTCGAAACTCTAAAACAAAAATATATTGACACTATAACTTTTTGGTGTTACTATACTTACAAATTAAAGGGGGTGTAGAATGACTAAGAAAGATATTATCCTGAAAGTTTCCGATGAGACCAATCTTAAGCAGATAGATGTTAAGAAGGTCGTGCAGAAGACCTTTGATACTATTGTAGAGGCCCTGACTAGGGGCGAGAAGATAGAATTACGCAATTTCGGCGTTTTTAAGGTCAAACAGAGAAAAAGCCGCACCGGTAGAAATCCTCGCACAAATCAGACCATACCCGTCCCGCCGAGAAAAGTGGTAGTCTTTAAGGCCGGTCTGGAGATGAAACAAAAAGTGAAGTAAACCCTCTAATAATTTTTTGAAAAATACCATATGTTTAGAAAAATTTCCGGGACAAAAGATATCCTGCCGCAGGAGGCTGATGTCTTGCAGCAGATAGAGGTAACTAGCCGCAATATTTTCTCCCTTTACGGTTATCGCCAGATACGCACGCCCATATTGGAAGATGCCGCCCTTTTTGACCGTTCTTTAGGCAAATCTGCCGAGATCGTCCAGAAACAGATGTTTTTGATAAAAAATAAGGAAGAGGTTTACGCCCTGCGCCCTGAAGGCACGGCCGGCATAGTGCGTGCTTATATTGAGAATAACCTGGATAAATCTTTGGGATTCGCTAAGCTTTATTATCTGGGGCCGATGTTCAGGTTCGAGCGGCCGCAAAAGGGCAGGTTACGCCAATTCCATCACATAGGGGCAGAGGCGATCGGTTCAACTGCCGCGGAACTGGACGCCGAGGTCATATCCTTAGCGAATAGCCTCTTACAAGGGTTTGGTATCAGCGGATATAAAATTAAAATTAATAGTTTAGGATGCGCCAAAGACAGAAAAGGATTATCTGATAGCCTTCAGCGCTGGCTTAAAGGTAAGGCCGGTGATCTTTGCCCGGATTGCCAGCAGAGATTAGAGAAGAATGCCCTGCGGGTGCTGGATTGCAAGAATGAATCCTGTCGCGCGGTAGTAGATAAATTAGATATTACTGGCGGGCATCTTTGTCCTGAATGCGCTGCTCACTTTTTACGGGTCAAAGAATGCCTGGATATATCCGGCATAAGTTATGAGGTTTCACCGCGTCTGGTGCGCGGGTTAGATTACTACACGCGCACGGTCTTTGAAATTACCCATCCGGACCTGGGCGCCCAGGATGCCATAGGCGCCGGTGGCAGATACGATGACCTGGTAAAAGAATTGGGAGGGCCTGTGGCCCCGGCCATAGGATTTGCCTTTGGAGTGGAAAGGCTCTTGCTGGCGACCAGCGACCAGCGACCAGCGACCAGCGACCATTTAGTTTATCTGATTACTTTAGGGCAAGAGGCGAAAAAAGAGGGGTTAAAGATATTACAGGAATTACGCGGGTCAGGCGTCGCATGCGATACGGATTATGAAGAGAAGTCCTTAAAAGGGGCAATGCGCAGGGCCAATGACCTGGGAGCAACCAGCGTATTGATCATCGGTGATGATGAATTGAAGAAAAACGTAATTACCTTAAAAGATATGGCAAATTCCCAACAGCGGGAAATTTCACGGCAAGATATCGTAAAGGAGTTAAGGTCTTCATGCTAAGAACACACACCTGCGGCCAGCTTACCAAAAATGATGTCAGTAAAGAAGTAATCCTCTGCGGATGGGTGGCTAACCGCCGCGACCATGGAAAATTGATCTTTATTGATATCAGGGACAGGTATGGTTTTACCCAGGTAGTTTTTATCCCTAAGGAATCCGGTCAGGCACATCAGTTGGCACAGGAGTTAAGGAGCGAGTTTGTGATCAAGGTGAAGGGAATTGTAAACCCCCGGCCCCAGGGTACGGTTAACCCTAAGATGCCTACCGGAGAGGTAGAAGTCCTGGCGCGCGAATTGGAGATCTTAAATCCTAGCAGTACTCCTCCTTTTGAGATTGCCGATGATTCCGATGTCACTGAAGAAGCCCGTTTAAAATACCGCTATTTAGATTTAAGGAGGAGGAAGGTATTTGGGAATTTGGTCGCGCGCAGTAATCTCTATAAAATCACCCGCAGTTTCATGGGTTCTCGGGATTTTATTGAATGCGAGACTCCCATTCTAACTAAATCTACTCCGGAGGGGGCGCGGGATTACCTGGTCCCATCCCGGCTAAACGCCGGGCATTTTTACGCCCTTCCCCAGTCGCCGCAGTTATTCAAGCAGATATTGATGGTGGCCGGCATAGAAAAGTATTATCAGATAGCCAAGTGTTTCCGCGACGAAGACCTGCGCGCCGACCGTCAGCCGGAATTCACGCAGTTGGATATTGAGATGTCTTTTGTCAATGAAGAGGATATTTTCTTATTGATGGAAGATTATATGCGCGCGGTGATGAAGGAATTAAAGGGGATAGATATCAAGACTCCTTTCCCCCGATTGTCTTTTGCCCAGGCGCAGGAGAAGTATAATACCGATAAGCCGGATTTAAGAAAAGAGGGCGGCCTGGAATTCGCTTTTGCCTGGGTGGTGGATTTTCCGCTTTTAAAATATAACGCCGAAGAAAAACGCTGGGAGAGCCAGC
>JAQTUD010000012.1 GCA_028710405.1 Candidatus Omnitrophota bacterium | reverse complement strand
GAGGATGGCTGGCGGGTATCGCAGGCGGCGTAGTTTTTATTCCCATCTTAGGATCATTAAACACTTGTTTAGTCATATTAGTATTTAAGTCAATCAGCTTATTTTATGGTATGATATTTCTTCCTGTTGGCAAGAAGCATAACTAAATAACTACAATGAAGATATTCAAACTTAAATTCTTTTTAGTATTTTCCGTAATATTATTTTTATCTTTGCCATTTTTCTTCTTTGTTAATAAAAGGCTTGCCTATTACAGTTACAAAGAAGTCGTCTACGCAACGATCATTAATAATATAGCCGGTAGAGAAAGAAACCCAGAAAAAATCTCTTTTCTTTTATTGGATTATTTTTATTATAATCTCTTTACGCCGTTCGGAGCAACGGTTGTTGATAAGGATACTTATAATGATTTAATACGCGGCATTGCCTGGTGCGACCAGCGTTCATGGGGGCTGGAAACATTTTTAGGGAAAAAGGGGATCAATAGCAGGATGCTGATGACAAGGAATCCTGAAGGGGCAAGTAAACATACTGTTTTAGAAGTATTCATCGGCGGAAAGTGGAGATTTTTTGATCCTTTTTACGGCCTGGCTATCAGAAACGATAATGGCGACCTTGCTTCATACGAGGATATTTGCCGTTATCCCCACCTTTTTTATCTGAGTTCTCCTATGTTTATGTTTAAAGAGGTCGAGCCCGATAAATATCTAAAAGTTAAAGATTATTTTATAAAGAATGTGTTCTATAGCCAGCCAACGGAGCCTATAATTTGGAGTAATCCAATACCGAATAGGGACACAAAGCACAAGATTATCACAAAAGTATTAGATTTTTATATTTATCTTTTTGGGAATAAATTCTCCTATCTCTATCAAGGTGTTTATATGAAATATTTCTTACCTGAGGATAAAGCTGATCGTATGTTCCTTAAGGCCCGGAATTACGATTTATTCGGTAGGTATCAGCCGGCGATTTCCCTCTACAAAGACTTTATTGTTGATTTTCCCGGGCACCCTGCCTCAGAGGACGCATTCTTTTTTTTAGGAGTGGCCTATAATAAGACGAAGGATTTACGGCTTTCAATAGATATCCTACAGACGCTATTAGACAGGTATCCGAAAGTAAAGTGGAAGAGGATCGCGCTTTATTATTTAGGATATGATTATGAATTATCGGGTGAATACGAATTAGCTAAAAAATATTACTGGCAGGCGATTAATGCTTACAACCAATTTGGGAAAGACTATTTACAGCCTGGGGAACTAAAGGATGTCAGAAGGTTATATCCCCTTTTGAATGAGGGAAAATCCGTGGCGCCCGGCGCCCCAAAATAGTTGACAATATGTGTAATTTAATATATATTAATTACTCTAATTTTCCAAAATAGGAGGCAGGGGGTTTATGAGTAAGCTGACCATCAAGGATATTGACTTTAAGAATAAGACGGTGTTAGTTAGGGCGGATTTCAATGTCCCCCAGGATGCCGATTTGAAAATTACCGATGATACGCGTATCCGGGCTACGCTTCCCACTTTAAGGTATTTGTTGCAGGAAGGGGCCAAAAAGATAGTGCTGGTCAGTCACCTGGGCCGTCCGGATGGCAAGGTAGTGGCTAAATACAGCCTTAAGCCGGTAGCCCAGAGGCTCAATGAGCTTTTAGGGGAACCGGTCAAGTTCCTGGATGATTGCGTGGGAGAGAATATTAAGAAGGACGCCTCCGGAGCCAAAGAGAGGGTGGTGTTATTAGAAAACTTGAGGTTCCACGCCGAAGAAGAGGCAAATGATCCTAATTTCGCCAAGCAACTTGCTTCTTTGGCGGATGTATTCGTAAACGATGCCTTTGGGACTGCCCACCGCGCGCACGCCTCTACCGAAGGGGTGGCACATTATCTGAAATCAGCGGCAGGATTACTCCTGGAGAAGGAGATTGAATATTTAGGTAATGCTGTGCAGAACCCCAAAAGGCCTTTTATGGTCATCTTAGGAGGCGCTAAGGTTTCAGATAAGATAGGGGTAATTGAAAATTTGCTCCCCAAATGCGACGCTATTTTGATCGGCGGCGGTATGGCTTATACTTTCTTAAAAGCCCAGGGTAAAAATATCGGTAATTCTAAATTAGAGAAAGATAAACTGGACCTGGCTAAGTCTATTCTGGCCAAGGCCGGGCAGTTGAAAAAAGAGATCATCCTGCCCATAGATAATATAGTAGTAGAAAATATTGACCCTAATGCCAAGGCTGAAGTCATGGGAGAAAATATTCCCGAAGGAAAAATTGCCGTGGATATCGGGCCTAAGAGTATCGCCTTATTTGAAGAAAAATTAAAGGCGGCTAAGACTATCGTTTGGAACGGGCCGCTGGGGATTTTTGAAATGGATGCTTTTAGTAAAGGCACAAGAGAGATCGTAAAATTCATCTCCGGGCTTTCTGCCACCACTATTATCGGCGGAGGAGATACTGCCGCGGCAGTGGCGAAGTTCAAGTTAGAAGATAAGATGACCCATATTTCTACCGGCGGCGGCGCCAGCCTGGAATTTTTAGAGGGAAAAACATTACCCGGTGTAGCGGCATTAACAGACAAATAATATGCGCAAGACGATAATTGCCGGAAATTGGAAGATGTATAAGAAGGTCTCAGAGGCCATTGAACTGGCTAATGGTTTGACTAGAGATCTCTTTGAATTAGATTATGAGGCCATTGACGTGGTCTTATGCCCTGTCTATACAG
Source organism: Candidatus Omnitrophota bacterium (assembly GCA_028710405.1). Taxonomy (GTDB): domain Bacteria; phylum Omnitrophota; class Gorgyraeia; order Gygaellales; family Profunditerraquicolaceae; genus JAQTUD01. The sequence continues at coordinate 19,387 of JAQTUD010000012.1, read as the reverse complement.
CATTGACCGAAGTCTACGAGGTAATCGCGGATTCGGGTATCCAATTAGGCGCCCAGGATTGCTATTGGCAGGACGAGGGGGCTTTTACCGGGGAAGTATCCTGTTCGATGCTGGTTGATGTCGGCGCTAAATTTGTGATCATCGGCCACTCTGAGCGCAGGCAGTTTTTCGGGGAGACTAACGATACGGTGAATAAGAAATTAAAAGCAGCCCTGAAGGTCGGCCTGACCCCGATTATGTGCGTGGGAGAGAAATTAAGCGAAAGAGAGGCCGGGAAGACCTTCGCGGTATTAGATGACCATCTGCGTAATGGCCTTACTGATATAACTGAAGAAGAGGCCCTGAATATAGTGATCGCTTATGAACCGGTCTGGGCAATCGGCACCGGAAAGACTGCCACACCAGCTCAAGCCCAGGAAGCGCATAAATATATCCGCGGCTTATTAGAAAAGATGTATGGTAGTGAGGCGGCGGCTAAAATAAGGATACAGTATGGCGGCAGTGTCAAACCGGAGAATATTACCGAGATCATGAAGCAGCCGGATGTTGACGGGGCCCTGGTGGGCGGGGCGAGCCTGACCGTGACTTCTTTTACACAAATCGTAAAACAATCTTCCGAGGTGAAGAAATGATGCTTTTTATAGTAATAATCCATGCCATTGTCTGTGTAGTTTTAATTAGTATCGTTCTGGTGCAAAAAGGCAGGGGGGGCGGACTGGTGGATAGCCTTCAGGGAGTAGAATCTATGTTTGGTACCAGGACCCCTGCGTTTCTGACACGTACCACCACTATTTGCTCCATACTTTTTTTTATTACCTGCCTGAGCCTGGCGGTCTTATCATTAAAACAGAGCAAATCTCTGATGCAGAATATCAAGCCGCAAACAACCGCAAGTGAGCAAAAGACAGTTCCGGCCCAGCCGGCAGAAGCGCAAAATACGGCGCCAGCGGCACCCGCTGTGCCAGCAGCTACGCCTGGAGCGCCCCTAAAGCCACAGGATGTCCCTAAGGCCAAATAATTTGCCTAGTCCTGCCTCTGATAAAGCCACTAAGAAAAAATTCTTCTGGATCTTCGCTTTAAGCAGCGCGGTATATTTTACTCAAGGGTTTGAAGGCCTGCCTTCTCAGGGGCTCTTTTATTATCTTAAAGAGACCCTGCATTTTTCCGCGGAAAAGATAATGTTCTTAAGTAGTGTTACTATTTCTGCGTGGTTGGTCAAACCGCTGATCGGCTACGTCATTGATCGTTTCTTCAGCAAAAGAATTTGGATCTTTATCGCCCTTTCCCTAGATATTGCCCTTGTTTTATTCCTTGGCTTACGGAGCCTTCCGTTATACCTGTTGATCGCGATGTTGGTTTTTAATTCTACTAATGCCGCTTTCCGGGATGTGGCGGTGGACGGAATAATGTGCGTGGAGGGAAAAAAGTATAATGCCACCGGAAAGATCCAGAGCATACAATGGATATCCATATCTCTTTCCGGCCTGCTTACCGGCATAGGAGGGGGATATATTGCCGAAAAATGGGGATACCAGGCGGCTTTTTTATGCCTGATCCCGGCATATATCCTGGTGGGAGTGGCTGCTTATTTTTACAAAGAAGAGGAGCGGCAGAGAACTTCTTCTACGCTATTTGCGGATCTAAAACAGCTGTTTACCCATCAGAAAATACTGATCGTGGGCCTATTTATATTTCTTTATAAATTTTCCCCTTCTTTCGGCACGCCGCTGTTTTTTATTCAGAGGGATGCCTTTAAGTGGGGGAAAGTCTGGATAGGCGTTTTATCCACGCTCGGCACGCTCTTTACTGTGGCCGGCGCGCTCCTATATTATAAATTCAGCCAGCGGATCAATATAAAAAAGTGGCTCTTCTGGTCGGTCTTTCTGGGCGCTTTGACTTCCTTAAGCTATCTTTATTATACCCCGCAGACCGCGGTCGCGTATGATATTGTCTATAGCCTGGTCGGGATGTTCATATTTCTGATGGTGATGGATTTTATGGCCCGCAGCACGATTAAGGGTCTGGAGGCGACATCTTTTGCGCTTTTGTGCAGCATCAGTAACCTGGCGTTAGTCTCCAGCAATCTTTCCGGGGCATTCCTCTTGCCTGTTATAGGGTTAAAATGGCTGATAGTTATCTCGTCGCTCACCAGCTTCTTGTGTCTTCCGCTGATCAATAAGATCGGCGATACGCGCTATAGTGCTTAGGGGGTACTTTCCTGTACCGTGCTCAGGGGACACTTTCCTATGTATATCTAAATATATTTCTACGGAAAGTGTCCCCTTCAGCGTGGGGCGGAAAATGTCCCCTTCAGGAGAGATAAAAATTACTGCTTGAAGCCTGAAGCCTATCGTAGTATAATTCAAGCTATGACTGAGATATTGAGACCATATCTGCTTACATTCATTCCTATCTTTGTCGCCGTGGATGCCATCGGTAATATCCCCATTTTTGTTTCACTGGTAGAGGGGTTAAACCGAAAGCAAAAACATAAGATTATTATAGATTCGGTGACCACGGCTACGGCCATGGCCATCTTGTTCATGCTTGTCGGCAAGTGGGTATTAAGGATATTGAATATCACTATATCGGATTTCCAGATTGCCGGCGGCCTGCTTTTATTTATGATCTCCGTGCGCCTCTTGCTTCCGGGGGCGCAGAAGTCTATTATCGGTAACAGCCACGATAAAGACATGGGGGTATTCCCTTTAGGTACGCCTTTGATCACCGGGCCCGCGGTCCTGACCACTACTATCATCATGTTGGATAGTTTTGGGCCGTTGCCTACTTTTGTGTCATTAGTGCTGAATATGCTATTTGTCTGGATTACTCTGGCTAAGGCAGACCTGATTATGAGGTTATTCGGCCAGGCCGGAACGCGCGCTTTCTCCAAGGTCATGTATATACTGCTGGCGGCAATCGCGGTGATGATGGTCAGGTATGGCCTTACGGGAGTTCTGGCGAAATGACACAGAAGGTCCTGACTTTTATTATGGCCGGAGGCAAGGGCGAACGGCTTTATCCATTGACCCGCGACCGGGCCAAGCCGGCGGTGCCTTTCGGCGGGATCTACAGGGTCATAGATTTTACCTTAAGTAACTGCATAAATTCCGGCCTGCGCAAAATATATATCCTTACCCAATATAAATCCGCGTCTTTACAGGCGCATATCCGTTTAGGATGGAACATCCTGCCTTCAGAACTAAAGCAATTCATTGAGATATTACCAGCGCAAAAGAGAGTCGGTGAATCCTGGTATTTGGGTACCGCCGACGCCATCTTCCAGAACCTCTATACCTTAGAGATCGATCATCCGGATGAAGTGTTGATCCTGGCCGGGGACCACATATATAAGATGAATTATGAAGCGATGATAGAGTATCATCAGCAGATAGGCGCGGACCTGACCGTGGGGGTAGTAGAGACGGCTAAAGAGAATTCCGCGCATTGTGGCGTGGTGGATGTGGATAGCCAGTGTCAGGTGACAGGTTTTCAGGAAAAACCCAAGAACCCTAAGGTCATTCCGGATAAGCCGGATAAAGTCTATGCTTCAATGGGGGTATACGTTTTTAAGAGTCCGGTCATAGAGCAGGAATTGGGCGAAGACGCCAAAAATGATAAATCCACGCACGATTTCGGTAAAGATATCATTCCCCAGATGCTTAAAAAAGGGATGAAGGTGTGCGTATATAATTTCCTGGGTGAGAATAAGAAGAAAGCCAGATACTGGAGGGATATCGGGACTATTGACGCCTATTACGAGGCGAATATGGAACTGGTCCAGGTAGACCCGGTCTTTAACCTTTATGATAAGGAATGGCCGATACGCACCTATCAGGAGCAGTTCCCTCCGGCAAAGACGGTCTTCTCCGGAGAACGGGATCACAGCCGGGTGGGGCTGGTGCTTGATTCTATTGTCTCCGGCGGGTGTATTATCAGCGGGGGAAAAGTTCTGCGCTCTATTCTTTCCTGTAATGTCCGGGTGAATAGTTATTCTGAAATATCAGATTCCATCCTGATGGAAGGGGTTAATGTGGGCAGGCACGCTAAGATAAAACGCGCCATAATTGATAAAGACGTTAATATCCCTGAAGGCACGATAATCGGTTATGACCCCAAAGATGACAAGAAGAGGTTTCATTTGACGGAATCAGGGATTGTGGTGGTGGCCAAGGGGACCGAAATAAAGTAAGAAAGTAGGAAAGTAAAAAACAGTAAGAAAGTAGCTAATAAAGGGGCAGATGATGATTAGGAAAGCAAAGATAGAAGATATAAAACAAATACAGGAATTAATAAATTCTTTTGCCAAAAAAGAACTGATGTTGCCGCGTTCCCTGAATGATTTATATGAGAATATCCGGGATTTCTGGGTAGCCCAGGATGATGGAAAGATCATCGGTTGTTGCGCTTTACATATCTGCTGGGATGACCTGGCTGAAATAAAAGCGCTGGCAGTGGCTAAGAATAAGCAGAAGAAGGGAATAGGCAAGGAGTTGGTATCATCCTGTATGCAGGAAGCAAAGGGCCTGGGGGCGAAAAAGCTATTCGTGCTTACTTACAGGCCGGATTATTTCAAGAAGTTTGGTTTTAAAAAGATCAAGAATGCCGATCTTCCGCATAAGATCTGGGCGGAGTGCATCAATTGCTGCAAATTCCCTCACTGCCAGGAGATTGCCATGTCCCGGCAATTATAATTGTAAATCTCGCGTAATATGATATAATCTTACCAATTTTGAGCCTGTTTTAATAATACGCTGTTAGAGGAGGAAATATGGATTATCTATTGACTGAAGAACAGAAGATGGTGCAGGAGCTGGCGCGTAAAATTGCCGATGAAAAAATTAAGCCGGTAGCCGCTAAATACGATAAAAGCGAAGAATATCCCTGGGATATCATCAAGATCATCGGTGAGGCCGGTCTTTTCGGGCTATTTATCCCCGAAGAATATGGCGGGATGAGCGTAAGCGTGATGAATTTATGCCTTGCTACCGAGCAGTTGTCCCGGGCCTGCGGAGGTATCGCGGTCTGCTATGCCGCCAGCGCGTTAGGCACGTTTCCTATATTGCTCTTTGGTAACGACGAACAAAAAAAGAAATACCTCCCGGACTTGGCCAGCGGTAAGAAGATTGCCGCTTTCGGCATCACCGAACCGGAGGCAGGTTCAGATGCTTCGGCGATCAAGACTACCGCTAAAAAAGAGGGCGACCACTATGTATTGAACGGCCTGAAGCATTTTATCACCAACGGCGGAGATGCGCAGACTTACGTAGTTATTGCTATGACCGATAAAAAGAAAGGCGCGCGCGGGGCCTCGGCATTTATTGTAGAGAAAGGGACCCCGGGTTTTACTTTCGGTAAGAAAGAAGAAAAATTAGGTATCCGCGCTTCCTCTACCCGTGAGCTTGTTTTCACCGATTGCAAAATCCCCAAAGAGAACTTGCTGAGTAAGGAGGGGATGGGATTTATCGTAACCATGAAGACCTTTGATATGTCGCGGCCGGGCGTGGCTGCGCAGGCATTAGGGATCGCCCAGGGGGCTCTGGAAGTAGCAGTTAAATACGCTAAAGAGAGACGCCAGTTTGGAAAGTCAATCTCCAGTTTTCAGGGTATACAATGGATGCTTGCGGATATGGCTACCGAGGTGGAGGCAGCCAGGGGCCTGGTTTACGCCTGCTCCAGGGAGATAGATGCCGGAGCTAAGGATATAGCCAAGGATTCGGCAATGGCCAAGATGTATGCTTCGGATGTAGCGATGAAGGTCACTACTGATGCTATTCAGGTCCTGGGCGGATACGGTTATATGCAAGACTATCCGGCAGAGAAGTATATGCGTGATGCCAAGATCACCCAAATATATGAAGGCACTAACCAGATCCAGAGGAATGTAATCGCCCTGCAGTTGATCAAGGAGATGGCCAGATAAAATAAAGTAAAAAACAGTAGGAAGGCATTAAAGTAAGAAAGTAGGAAAGTAAAAGCAATGGACATTATTGTCTGTATAAAGCAAGTGCCTGAGACAACTGAAGTCAGGATCAACCCGGAGACCAATACCCTCATCCGCGAAGGGGTAAAGTCTATTATTAACCCTTTTGATATGTATGCCATTGAGGAAGCGGTGCGCCTGAAGGAGAAGTTTGGCGGTAAGGTAGTGGCAATAACTATGGGCCCGCCACAGGCGGATGTGGCGCTGCGGGAGGCGATAGCATTAGGTGTAGATGAAGGGATCCTGGTGAGCGATCGGGCCTTTGCCGGCAGCGATACCTGGGCGACCAGTTATACATTATCGGCAGCAATCAAAAAAATCGGGGCCTTTGACCTGGTCCTCTGCGGAAAGCAGGCTTCTGATGGAGACACTGCCCAGGTGGGCCCGGGGATCTCAGCGCATCTGGATATCCCACAGGTTACATATATCAAAAAGATAGAAGAGATAAAAGATGGATATATACGCGTAGAGAGGATGATGGAGGAAGGCTACGAGATAGTCCAGTCTCCTTTACCTGTCCTGCTTACGGTAGTAAAAGAGATAAATGAACCCCGGCTTCCTTCCCTAAAAGGAATGATGCGCTCCAAGAGTGCCAAGATCACGGCCTGGGGGCAAAAAGATCTGAATTTAGATCCCCAAGGTATCGGGCTCTGCGGTTCCCCCACGCAGGTGGTTAAGATCTTTACGCCCCAGCCTCGTTCTGGCGGACAGATGCTTAGCGGTGAGCCGCAGGAAGTCGCCGCCCAGCTTGTGGAACTGCTCAAGAAAGAGGTCCCTTAAGCCATGCCTATTCAGATCATTATTGAAAAATGTACCGGTTGCACTCTTTGCTTAAAGGCCTGTCCTTTTGGCGCCATCAGCATGGTAGATAAAAAGAGCCCGTCTGTCGGTCGTCAGGCTGTAATTGACCTGGACAAATGCAACCTTTGCGGGGCCTGCGTGCCGGCATGTAAATTTAAGGCCATACTTTTAGAAAAGGCTAAGGCTCAATGCGCATTACCGGATATAAAAGGTTATAAAGGTATCTGGGTTTTTGTGGAACAGAAGAAGGGGAAAGTCCAGTCTGTGGCCTATGAGCTTTTGGGTAAGGCGCATGAACTGGCCGGAAAATTAAAGACCCAGGTAAGCGCGGTCTTTATCGGTAATGACCTGGATGATCAATTAGATGAATTGATCGCCCACGGTGCGGATAATATTTACCTGGTTGCGGCCCCGGAACTGGCTAATTTCCAGGACGAGCCTTATACCAATATCCTCCTGGAGTTGATTAAAAAATACAAGCCGGAGATCTTGCTCTGTCCGGCCACAGCCATCGGCAGGTCCCTGGTCTCACGCGTGGCGGTAAAGATCAAGACCGGCCTGACCGCAGATTGCACTGGACTGGATATTGACCCGGAGAAAAAGATACTTCTGCAGACTCGTCCGGCTTTCGGTGGGAATATCATGGCTACCATTATTTCCCCTAATTATCGTCCGCAAATGGCTACTGTTCGTCATAAAGTAATGCAGCCGCTTCCGGCGGATAAACAGCGCAAGGGAAAAGTAATCCGGGAGGATTTTCCGGTTTCACTATATGCCTCGCGCACGAAGCTATTGGATATCGTAGATGAGATCGAAAGCCTGGTAAATTTGGCAGAGGCAGATATTATTGTTTCCGGCGGCAGGGGGATGCAAGGACATGAAAATTTTAAAATATTAGAAGAACTTGCCGCGGTCTTAAAGGGGGCGGTAGGGGCATCGCGGGCCGCCGTAGACAGCGGTTGGATGCCTTATTCTCACCAGGTCGGACAGACCGGCAGGACAGTGGGGCCCAAGATTTATATTGCCTGTGGTATTTCCGGGCAGATCCAGCACTTGGTAGGTATGCAATCTTCAAATATTATCGTTGCCATAAATAAGGATCCGGAAGCGCCAATATTCAAGGTCGCTACCTACGGTATTGTAGGAGATCTTTTTCAGGTTGTTCCCGCCTTAACCAAAAAATTCAAAGAAGCCCTGGGAAGGTAATACCGCATTTGGAGAAAACGTTTTCTTTCTCTCTAGGGAAAGCCTTGAAATCCTCTTGAAATAGAGTATATTTTAAATGGAATAGAATATTCCTAACAAGAGGCAAAAATGCAAGAGCAAGAAAGGTCAGCAGAACGCAGGAGCTCTACCAGGTTTACTATCGGCATCTCCGCAACTTGCGTTAATCCGGCCCTGGATCAGGCTGCCCAGACGTACACCCACGATATCAGCACGATAGGGATAGGGATACTCACTAAGGAAAAAATGGAGGTAGGCTCGGTAATAGAGATCTGCATTCAGGTCGCTGACAATTCTCAGAGAATTATGGCAAAAGGCAGAGTAATCTGGCAGTCCTCCGATGCAGAGCATAACTATAGGACCGGTATACAATTAGACGGGCCTACGCTAAAGCCGATAGCATTAATCCTCTCCCAGCTACGTTCAAATATGCACTTCTAATTATCCTCGCGTTAATTTCCAATATCCACTCAAACCCCTGTAAATTCTGAACATCTTTACATCATTTATCATCTTAATAAACCTATCTGCATATAAATGTCAAAGAATGTTAAAGTTTTCCTTGACAAAAAATCTTTCTTCCTTTATAATTAATAACAAGAAACGGAGGAACAATTTTATGGCAAATGGCGGTCTAATGACTATTGATGATTTATCGATTTATCTGAAGGTTACCCGACGCACGATCTATGACTGGTTAAAGCATAATAAGATCCCCGCTTTAAAATTAGTCGGGCAGTGGCGTTTTAAAAAAGATAAAATTGATACCTGGCTGGAGAATCAATCTAACCCTCATTAAAGGAGAACGGCATGTATTTTAAAAAATTAGAATTAGTGGGCTTTAAGTCTTTTTTAGATAAGACCACGCTGCATTTCGAGCCTGGGATTACCGCTATTGTCGGCCCGAACGGCTGTGGTAAGTCCAATATCTTTGACTCCATACGTTGGGTCCTGGGGGAGCAATCCGCAAAGTCTTTGCGTGGTTCGGATATGCAGGATGTAATCTTTAACGGTACCGACACCAAAGAGGCCTTAGGGATGGCGGAGGTAACACTGACCTTTGATAATAAGCAGAGATTCTTTAATGTTGAGCATGATGAAGTAGCGATTACCCGCAGACTCTTTCGTTCCGGTGAAAGCGAATATTTACTGAATAAGGCGGCAGTGCGCCTGAAGGATATATTAGATTTGCTTATGGGCACGGGGATAGGCTCGGAGAGCTATTCTATCGTGGCCCAGGGAAAAATTGACCTGGTCTTAAGTTCTCGCCCGGAAGACAGGCGCCTGGTCTTTGATGAGGCTTCCGGGATCACTAAATATAAATCCCAAAAGAGAGAGGCGACGCGTAAGCTTGACGAGACCGAGCAGAACCTCCTGAGGGTCAATGATATCGTCACTGAAGTGAAACGTCAGATCTCCAGCCTCGAACGCCAGGCGAATAAGGCGCGCCGTTATAAAGAGACCTTTGAAGAATTAAAGACAAAGGATATAAATTTAGCGGTTATCCAGAAAGATTCTCTGCTTAAAGAAAAAGCGCAGATTGTAAGCGAGTTGGAGCAGCTTAAGCTTAAAGAATCCGAGCTCCTGGGCGCCATTAAAGAAGAGGAGCTCGGCATCAGTAAACAGCAGGCAGAGTTAAGGTCGCTGGAGGATGATTCCCGCCGCCAGAAGGAGCAGTTATTAAATTGCGAGAACCAGGTGGTCAGGAATAATGAGCATATAAAGTTTAACCAGGAGAGAATAGCGGAATTAGAGAAGAATAAGGTTTATCTGGGGGAACAGATCCAGCAGGCAAGAAGCAGGATCGTTGCCGACGAAACGAGCCTGGCCAAAATAAAAGAAGAGTTCGCCGGGTTAAGCCAGGATATTAAGACCAAGGAAGAGTTATTGGCCGAAAAGCAATCCCGGATCAATAACTTTGCTTCTTCCATCAAAGAATCCCTGGATAGCATCTCCGGATCAAAGAAAGAACTTCTGGATTTAGCCGTCAGGATCTCTAACTTAAAGAATGATATTTCTGACTTTACCGCTAAACAGCAGGTTTACCTAGCCAGAAATAAGAGGTTGCAGATAGAGAAGGCCAAGGTTTTCCAGGAGAGGAATATTGCCGAAGACGCCCTGAATAATATTACCACGCAGGTAGATGAATTAAAGAAGATAACCGAGGAGCTAAGCCAGAAGATATCCGCCGTAAAAACCCAGATAGAAAAAGAGGGGCAGGACCTCTCCGCTATAGACCTTGATATGGCTAACTTAGAGAAACAGAAGCTGGCCCTGGAGTCTCACCGGCAATTCCTTGAGGAGTTAAAGACCAAATATGACGATATAGATGTATCTTTGAACGCGGTTATTTACCTGGATAGGGCGCCAAAAGAGAGGCTCAGTGGCCTAGTGATGAAGATAAAGGATTTCTCGGAATTAAGCGATGAAGATAAGGCTTATTTTGAACCGGCAAACTGTAAGTTGACCGCTGAGGCAAAGCCTATTGAACTGGATACCCAAAAGATAGACGCTAAGATAAACGCGCTCATCGGGGATCTCAACGGCCTAAAAGATAAAAAGGCCGGAAAGGAATCAGCTATCGCGGGTTTAAGCCAGGATATCGGCGGCCTGCAGCAGGATTTCCATAATCAGGAAATCGTCCTGGCAAACAAACAGACCTCTCGGCAGACTATCCTGGAGCAGTTTAATAAGATAAAAGAGGAGGAAGACCTTATTGTCATGGAATTGCAGGACTTAGAAAGGGAGATGTCCGTGGTAGAAAATAATTTATCCGGATGCCAGCAGGCCCTTTCAGGCGTCAATGGCAGGCAGGTCCAGGAAGAGGATAATATCCGTCGTCAGGAGGAGAGTATTTTACAGAATAGCGCCCTGCGCGAAGAGCTTCTGATAGCTATCACCCAGATAAAGACTGAATTGGAGGCGTTGGATAAAAAGCAGCATTCAGATGGCACTACCCTAAGAGTAGCGGAAGAGGCCTACGCTCAGAGTAAAAATAATTTAGAGAATTTAGAGAGGCAGGCCCAGGAGTCTGCGGATAAAGGCCGAAGCATGGAGGAAGAGATTGGTTCCTGCCGGGCCAAGATCGTGGAATCCGATAAACTTATCCTGGAGCATAAGGCCCTGTTAGAGGAGTTAGAGGCCAGGTGGGGAGAGATTTCTGATGGTTCAAGCGGGGTCGTCAACAAGATCAATTCGGATAGGGCCGAACTGGATGATATTAAGAATAGATTATATCAATTCCAGATGCAAGATAAGGATACGGATTATAAATGCGAAAGCATAAAGACCAGAATACTGCAGTCGTATAAAATAGAGATTGACGTCTTTGAGGCGTCCTTAGATACACAGGATATGGGTTTACTAAGCGAAGAGATAAAGGCCCTGAGGGAGAAGTTGGATTCTTACGGCTCGGTGAATCTGGTGGCGATCGAAGAGTACGATGAATTAAAAAAGCGTTATGATTTCCTTGTTCAACAGCAGAACGACCTATCCAGCGCTAAGGAGTCCCTGCATGAGGCGATATTAAAGATTAACCGTACCACAAAGAAAATGTTCCTGGAGACTTTTGAAAAAGTAAAAGTAGAGTTCCGTAATTATTTCAGGATGCTCTTTAACGGCGGGGACGCGCAGGTATTTTTGGTGGATGAGCAGGACCCGTTGGAGTCCGGGATTGAGATTATCTGCCGGCCTCCGGGCAAAAAATTACAGAACGTCCTTCTGCTCTCCGGCGGCGAGAAATCCATGTCTGCGATAGCCCTGATATTCGCCATATTCAAGGTGAAGCCTTCTCCGTTCTGCGTGTTAGACGAGATAGATGCTGCTTTAGATGAAGCTAATGTGGACAGGTTCGCCCGCGCGCTGCAGGAGTTTTCCGTGCAATCACAGTTTATCGTGGTTACTCATAACAGAAAGACTATCGCCAACGCCAGTGTGATGTACGGGATCACTATGCAGGAATCCGGGGTATCTAAGATTGTTTCAGTAAAGTTTTCCGGTGATAAAGTAGAGAAGAAGCAAGTCGAAGCAGCGTTACCCGAGGCGGTTTAACAGCAGGTAATATTTTTTCCTTTGTGTTTTGCTTCATAGAGCGCTTTATCTGAAGCGGCAATTAACTCGGAAGCGCTATTTCCATCATCGGGAGAAGTCGCCAGCCCCATACTTACCGTTAATTTCTTTTTCGGCAGGATCTCTTCGTGGGAAAACAAGTGTTTTTCTATAGCCACTCTTAATCTCTCGGCTAATAGGTAGGCTTCATTTTTATCGGTATGCGGCAGGATAATGGTGAATTCTTCGCCCCCGTAACGGCAGACATAATCGGCCTTACGGGATTCTTTTTTTAACAACAAAGCCAGTTCTTTTAATATGCTATCTCCGGCCTGATGGCCGAGGGTATCGTTATAAACTTTAAAGTCGTCAATATCTATCATGATCAGGGTTAGTTTTGATTGGATGTTTTTGGTTTTCTCCAGTTCTTTCAATAAAGTGGATTGAAAATAACCATGGTTCCAGAGGTCAGTCAGGTAATCCGAATGCGCCCTGATAATCGCCTTTTCATAAAGTTGTGAATTTTCAATGGCTAGGCCCGCTTGGTTGGCGAGCATAGTCAACATGCGGATATCATTTTTAGTGATGGGCTGGCGGGTAACGAAATTATCCGCCAGTATCAGGCCGTTTACTTTATCCTTTGCCTTGAGCGGGACGATTATTAGTTCGTCATTTTTGAGCGTTTTGACGATAGGGTCATCGCGATAGTTTTGCATGGTTTCTTTAGTCAAATGCAGGGGCATACCGTCTAATACCCCTAAGCTAAGCAGCCCGGCGTTCTGTCCGCCTAATGCGAATTTAAGGCCGCGTACTTGCTTATTGAATCCGGATTCTACCGCGCCTGACGAGTCTTTATAAACACTGATCAGGTCTTCCAGATTCAATTTTTCCTGTTCGATCTGGGTCCAGATGGCATTGGCATCTTCTGCGGTATCCGGGCCGATACCCATCCTGCCTTCAATAAGACCTTCATTTTCATTGACCAGAAAGAGCATCGCGCGGTTAAACCCTAAGCAAATATGCGAAGTTACTCCGGTGAGGATGATGTAGAGGATCTCATCCAGCTTCAGGGTGGTACGCATGGCGTTGGAGATCTCATAAAGGATCCCCAACTCTATCTTCGTGCGGTCAAGTTCCTGTTTTATCTTAACTAGCTCGTCCATATTAAACTAAACTCTAACACATTTTACTTTATCTGTCAAGATAAGCCAGCGGCTGTTGATTCGCGTTCAGGGGGCATTTTCCTGCGCCTTGCTTAGGGGACACTTTCCTGCATAGCTCCATTTAGCATCCCGCGGAAAATGTCCCCTAGTTGAATCAGGGGACACTTTCCGTAGTAATATAACTAGATATACATAGGAAATGTCCCCTTCAGAGTGGACGGAAAATGTCCCCTGTTTAGGTCGCAGAAACCTTGTTAGAAATCGGCCCCTTTTACGTCTATTAGTAGTAGAAAGGGGGTGGCTTGGTTTGTGCGCCAAAGGCATACGAATATGTTGACATAGAGAGGTGGGTAAGCTATAATTATTGTCTAAAAATCGGAGGATAAAATGACTACGGAAAAAAAGAAAGAGGAATCGCATGAGGCGTCTAACCGCCAGAAAGCCTTGGAGTTGGCGCTCTCGCAGATAGAGAAACAATTCGGCAAAGGCTCCATTATGAAGTTGGGTTCGCACGTAAAGGCCGACGTGGAATCGCTCCCTACGGGCGCCCTGACTTTAGATGTCGCTTTGGGGATAGGAGGCCTGCCGCGGGGTAGAGTGGTTGAGATTTTTGGGCCGGAGGCATCAGGCAAGACCACCCTTACCTTGAGCACGATCAAAGAGATACAGAAGAAGGGCGGGGTAGCGGCTTTTATTGATGCCGAGCATGCCTTTGACGCTACTTACGCTAAGATTATCGGGGTGAACCTGGATGACCTGCTTATTTCTCAGCCGGATACCGGAGAGCAGGCCCTTGAGATTACCGAGACCCTGGTGCGTTCCAATGCCGTGGATTTGGTAGTAGTTGATTCCGTGGCTGCCTTGACTCCGCGCGCTGAGATAGAGGGAGATATGGGGGACGCGCATGTGGGTTTACAGGCCAGGTTAATGAGCCAGGCGCTGCGTAAGCTAACTGCGGCCATCAGCAAATCCCGCACCTGCGTGATTTTCATTAATCAGCTCCGGGAGAAGATCGGGGTGATGTTTGGGTCTCCGGAGACCACACCCGGCGGCCGGGCGCTTAAATTTTATTCCTCAGTAAGATTAGATATCAGAAAGATCGCCACATTGAAAGAAGCTGAGATTGTGGTGGGTACCCGGGCCAGGGCGCGGGTAGTCAAGAATAAAATCGCCCCGCCTTTCCGCGAGGGGGAGTTTGAGATCCTGCATAACGAAGGTATCTCCAAGGCCGGCGCGATATTGGACGCGGCAGTTAACCTGGGGATTATTACCAAGTCCGGGACGTGGCTATCGTTTAAGGATGAGAAATTAGGCCAGGGCAGGGATCAGGCAGTAAAGCTTCTTAAGGAAAAGAAACCTTTGGCAGAGGGTATAGAAAAAGAGGTCAGAAAGAGTATAGAGTTAAAGTAAACGACAGTAGGAGAGTAGAAGTCAGTAGGAAAGTGGGGTGGGGGTATGAATAAGAAGAGAATATTCCTGGGTCTTTGGTTTTTGGCTGTTGGTTTGGCGGTAGGTGTGGCGCTCTGTGTAAAATTTGATATTTTTTCTCCGGCGCAAAGCCAGAATACTATAAATACGCAACCCCCTTCCGCGCCCGCGCAGGCCCCTTCTTTTGAGGGTTATGGGATGGAGGACGCGGTAATCAACGTGGCTAACACTACCGGTCGCGCGGTAGTCTCCATAAGCACTGAGCATATAGCGAAAATAAAAGGGAGCAAGGGCCCCAGGAATTACTATTTCAATTATCCCTTGGGGGGGGAAGATTCTCCATTCGGGGGTAATGAGCAGTTCCGCAGTTTCTTTGATGATTTCTTCGGCGATATCCCTGACCGGGAATTTAAACGTAGCGGCCTGGGTTCTGGGGTCATCATTGACGCCGAGGGTTATATCTTAACCAATGAACACGTAATCGATGATGCCGATAAGATTACCGTGAAATTACCGGATGGGCGGGAATTTAAAGGCGAGATAAAAGGGAAAGATGTCCGTTCGGACCTGGCGGTGATCAAGATAGACGCGAATAATTTGCCGGTGGCGGTATTAGGTGATTCCAATGAGATAAAGATCGGCCAATGGGTGGTGGCTATCGGTAATCCTTTTGGTTTTGCTCTGGAGAACGCCGAACCGACAGTTACCGCCGGCGTGATTGGCGCATTGCACCGTTCTTTGGGCAGGGTACTTTCACGCGATAAAGACTACAGCGATCTTATCCAGACCGACGCCGCGATAAATCCCGGCAATTCCGGCGGGCCATTGGTTAATTTAAAAGGCCAGGTTGTGGGGATTAACGTAGCTATATTCTCCACCAGCGGAGGTTATCAGGGGGTAGGGTTTGCCATACCGGTAAATAACGCCAAAAGGATCATCTCGCGCTTGATCGAAGGTAAGAAGATCCTTTATGGCTGGCTGGGGGTAACGGTTCAGGACCTAACTGAAGATATGGCCAAGTATTTTGGCCTGGCTAGTAAAGAAGGGGTATTAGTAGCCAAGGTGATGGATAATAGCCCGGCGCAAAAGGCAGGCATGAAGGAAAGTGATGTCATTAAGCAGGTGGCCGGCAAGCCGGTAAATAACGTAAAGGAATTGATCAGCATTGTCAGTCAGAGTGAAGTCGGCAGTAAGATAAAAGTCCTTTTGGTGCGCGATAAAAAAGAATTGAGCTTAGATGTAGAAGTTGGCGAAAGGCCGGAAAACTTAGAACAGGCCTCGCAAGAAAGCCCTGTTCGCGAGAACGGTGCCGCCGCCTGGAGGGGGTTGGAGGTAGAGGGTCTGACCGAAGAAAATATTAAGCGTTTTCAGATTCAGGAGAAGGCAGGTGTCGTAATCACGGATATCGCCGCGGATAGCCCGGGTCAGGACGCAGGGCTGAATGTCGGGGATCTGATCACGGAGATAAATAAGAACGCGGTGAATGACTTTGCTGAATACCAAAAGGTTACCAAGGATATAAAAGGCGACGCCTTAGTTAAGACACAACGCGGATATTTCTTGATCAAGGGTGAAGAGCAGAAGAACTGAGCTTGAGTTAGAGGGTGCCAAGAGCTACGCTTTTTTACTGCTTAAATTCAGGCAGCGCAGCCAGAAAGAACTATACCTGCGCCTGAAGAGGAAAAAATTCCCTGAAGATATAATCTATAAAGTTATTTCTTTTTTGGTCCAGAAGGAATTTATTGACGATAAAGTATTTGCCAGGAGTTGGCTGCGTTCACGGCTCAAAAGGCCTTTTGGCCTGCGCCGGATAAAAGAAGAATTAAAGTTTAAGGGAATAGATAAAGAAATAATAGAAGACGAGCTGGCCCTGGTAAAGAAGGATTACCGCGAAGAGGATGTGGTCGGTAAGATCGCGCGCCAGAGATTAGAAAAATTAAAAAATATTGATCCCGCTAAGGCCAGGCAACGGGTTTACGCGTATCTGTTGCGGCGGGGATTTTCACCTGAAGTGGTTAGCGAAGCGATAAAACAATGAAAGCCGATATCCTAAGAGAAAAATTCCTGGATTTTTTTAAAAACAGAAAACACAAAGTCGTGGAGCCGGATTCCCTGGTGCCTAAGGATGACCCGACCGTGCTTTTTACGCCGGCGGGGATGAACCAGTTTAAGAAGGAATTCTTAGGGTCTACCAGCGGTTTCTTGCGCGCGGCCACCTGCCAGCGCTGCCTGCGCACTGATGACCTGGATAAAGTGGGTAAAACTTCCGGGCATCATACTTTCTTTGAAATGCTGGGGAATTTCTCCTTTGGGGACTATTTTAAAAAAGAGGCGATCACCTGGGCCTGGGAATTCTTGACCAAAGAACTAAAGATCTCTCAAGATAAACTCTGGGTTTCGGTGTATAAGGATGACCAAGAGGCTTATAAGATCTGGAGAGATCTGATCAAGGTGCACGCCCAGAGGATCGTAAAATTAGGCGATAAAGAGAATTTCTGGCCTTCAGAGGCCAAGGAAAAAGGCCCTAACGGCCCCTGTGGGCCATGCTCGGAGATATTTTTTGATTGGGGCGTTGATGTCGGATGTAAGAGCCCTGGTTGCGATCCATCTTGTTCTTGCGGCAGGTTTGTGGAAATATGGAACTTGGTGTTTACCCAGTTCAACCGCAAGGAAACAGGGAAATTGGAACCGCTGCCGAATAAAAATATTGATACCGGTATGGGTTTAGAGAGATTGGCCGCGGTGATGCAGGGGGCGCGTAATAATTTTGAAACCGAATTATTCCAGCCGGTAATAAAAGAGATTTCCAGGGAGGCTCTCCCGGAAAATAAAAAGGGCCTGGCATACGCTATTAGTGACCATCTGCGCGCGGTAGTCTTTTCAATATATGATGGCGTATTGCCCTCTAATGAATCACGGGGTTATGTGGTCAGAAAACTGATCCGTAAAAGTGTCCTGCATTTAAGGGCGCTGGGGCAGAAAGAACCCTTTCTGTATAAGTTAGTCCCTGTTTCAATAAAGACGATGCAGGAATTTTATCCGCACTTGGCAGAGCGTAAAGAAAATATTAGCCAGATAATCTTAGCGGAAGAAAAAAGTTTTATTAGTACGCTGAATTCCAGTGCTATCCTCTTTGAAGAAAAATTTTCCGCGTTGGCCCAGAAACAGGATCCGGATATGGCAGGTAAAATTACCTTTGAACTCTACGATACATACGGGATACCCGCGGAGTTGACGCGGGAGTGGCTAAAAGAAAGAAAGATCAAGATTTCCGAAGAGGCGTTTAGCCGAGAGCTCTCTTTGCAGAAGAACCGTTCCAAATCCCAGAGCGCGATGAAGGGGGATGTTTTCAGCTCCGGCAGCGCCGATTATGGGGTTAAAGAGACTAAATTTTCCGGTTATGACGGTTGTCAAGTTAAAGCCAAGATAATTAAGATCATCAAAGATGGCGCGGAAGTAAAAAAAGCCGGTAAGTCAGATAAGGTAAGTATAATTTTAGATAAGACGGCCTTTTACGCGGAATCCGGCGGCCAGGTCGGTGATTCCGGGGAGTTAGTAAGAGGAAAGAGTATTTTTGCTGTAACAGATACTCGCAAATCCGGCAAGGCCATTATTCATATCGGTTTTGTCAAAGAGGGCAATTTTAAAAATGGCGACCAACTACTGGCAAGAGTGGATTCAGCCCGCCGTCTATCTATTGCCCGTAACCATACCGCCACCCATCTTCTGCAGGCCGCCTTAAGAAAAGTCTTAGGCGCGCATGTGCGCCAGCAGGGTTCGTTAGTGGCCGAAGATAGATTACGCTTTGATTTTACACACTTTAAAGATATAGACAGAGAGCAATTAGATAGGATTGAAGAGGTAGTAAACAGTTATGTGATGGCTGATCTCAAGCTCGGCACAAAGCAGGCAACGCTGGCACAGGCAAAGAAGACCGGCGCCCTGGCATTCTTCGGCGAAAAGTATGGAACAAAAGTGCGTGTAGTTTCTGTACAGGATGTTTCTAAGGAACTCTGCGGCGGCACGCACCTGGATTCTACCGGACAGATCGGTTTATTCAAGATAACCCAGGAGGGATCTGTTGCCAGCGGTGTAAGAAGGATAGAAGCGGTTACCGGGACCTTCGCGTATAGAGTAATTAAAGATCATGACCAGATACTCTCCGAAGTGCAGGAGTTTTTAAATGTTCCGGCACAGATGATACCGCAGGAGATAGAGAAGCGCTCCCGGCAGTTAAAAGAATTAGAGAAGCGCCTTAGTTCTCAGAGGATGGATTCTATTAAGTCTTCCTTGGATGGCCTGCTGCAGCAGGCAGAGGTGATTAGCGGCGTTAAGGTGATCACCAGCCTGATAGAATGCGCGGATATGGATATATTAAGAAAGAATGTGGACTTAATTAAAGAGAAGGCTGATAATGCCGTGATCGCCCTGGGTTCAAAGAAAGATGGTAAGGCGTTTTTAGTTATGGGCCTGACCCCGGACCTCCTCCAGCGGGGGCTGGACGCGGGAAAATTGATCCGCCAGGTAGCCGGAATTGTCGGCGGAAGCGGCGGGGGGAGAAGCGATTTTGCCCAGGCCGGAGGCGATAAGCCGCAGGAATTAGGTAAGGCGTTTGAAGAATTAAAAAATATATTGCGAGGCAGCCTATGAAAATTATCCGTCCTACTAATAAAAAATTAGCCAAGATCTATAACCGCGGCCTGACCAGGGATAAGCGCCTGGAAGAACGGGTGAGAAAGAT
>JAQTUD010000011.1 GCA_028710405.1 Candidatus Omnitrophota bacterium | reverse complement strand
GAAAAGTTTCTTACGGAGAGGGGATCGAACGCGTTTTCCCTCTGTATTCTCCGAGCATTGAGCGTATTGAGGTTTTGCGTTCAGGTAAGGTCAGGAGGGCGAAACTTTTTTACCTCAGGGGCAAGGTCGGCAAGCACGCTACTAAGATAGAAGAGAAGGAAACCAAAAGCAAGTAACTTAGGATTATTAATGCTCTATTACGAGCATAAACTCAAAAAGCAGGGTTACGATCTTATCATCGGCGTGGATGAGGCAGGCAGGGGGCCGTTAGCCGGGCCGGTAGTGGCAGCGGCTGTAGCGTTAAAGACTTACCGTTTCAAAAACCGCATAGATGATTCCAAGAAGTTGACCGCCCGCTCAAGGGAGAAGGCCTTCCCGGAGATTATCCGTAAATCTTTCTTCGGGGTAGGGGTGGTAAGTGAAGTTGAGGTTGACCGTTTGAATATCCTGGAGGCCACGCGGTTAGCTATGGCCGAGGCGGTGCGTACCCTGGTCAAGAAAATAAAATCCCGCCGGAAGAGCAAGGCTTATATTATCATAGACGGCAATGCCAATATTAATACAGGTTTACCCTCCGCAACGATCATCAAAGGCGATGCCAGATCCAAGAGCATCGCTTCCGCTTCCATACTGGCGAAAGTTACCCGCGACCGCATCATGTTATTATACGATAAAATATACCCTGGATATGGATTCGCAAAACACAAAGGATATCCTACAAAACAACATAGGCAGATACTACAGAAATTAGGGCCCTGTCGTATCCATAGGAAGAGTTTTTTGGGTGTCTAAAAAGAATATATATTTAGGAAGGTCCGGTGAAGAGCTGGCAGTTGATTTCCTGCGAGAGAATGGCTACAGGATCTTAGCCAGGAATTACCGCAGCAGCTTGGGCGAGATAGATATCATCGCGCGCGAAAAAGAGACCCTTTGTTTTATAGAAGTAAAGGCCCGGGCCTCAACAAGGTTCGGCCTGCCGCAGGAGGCAGTTTCTCCTGCCAAGCAGAGGCAGATCTCCAGGATAGCGCTCCTCTTTCTTAAGGAGAATAATTCTTTAGGCAAGTCGGCGAGGTTTGATGTAGTTTCTGTAATCTATGACGCAGGCGCCCCGCGGATCACCCTGATCCGGGACGCTTTCGAACCGCAGGAAAGATATGCTGTCTGATATTGAAATAGCCCAAAGAGCCAAAAAAGTTCCTATCGAGAAGATAGCTATAAAATTAAGGATCCCGCCGAATTTTCTTACCCTTTATGGCCGTTTTATCGCCAAAATAAGCCCGGATATTTTAGAAAAGGCCAAGAATAGAAAACCCGGAAAATATATTTTAGTTACGGCTATTACCCCTACCCCTCTGGGGGAAGGAAAGACCGTGACTACTATCGGCCTATCTATGGCTTTGAATAGGCTGGGGAGACTTACTTGCGCATCTATCAGGCAGCCTTCTTTAGGCCCTGTCTTTGGCATTAAAGGTGGCGCTGCCGGAGGAGGATACGCGCAGGTGCTGCCGATGGAGGATTTTAACCTGCATTTTACAGGCGACGTGCACGCCGTGGGCCTGGCGCATAACCTGGCGGCGGCGTTTTTAGACAATTCTTTATTTAGAGGTAACCCCTTAGGTATTGACCCGCAAAAGATTTACTGGCGCAGGGTAATAGACATAAATGACCGCTCTTTAAGAAGTGTTGGATTTGATATTACTGCCTCTTCTGAAATAATGGCTATCTTGGCCTTAAGCACCAGCCTTAAAGACCTGCGCAGGCGCATAGGAAGGATTGTCTTAGCTGATAGCGCTTCAGGCAAACCCTTAACGGCTGAGGATTTAAAAGTCGCAGGCTCGATGACCGTGCTTTTAAAAGAGGCCCTTAAGCCAAACCTCATTCAGACCTTAGAGCATACGCCTGTTTTCGCGCATGCCGGGCCATTCGGTAATATTGCACATGGTAATAGTTCTATTCTGGCGGATAAGATCGCTTTGGCGTTTTCTGACTATGTTGTTACAGAAGCAGGTTTTGGCGCCGATAGCGGAGCGGAGAAGTTTTTTGATATTAAATGCCGGACCGGCGGATTTTTTCCCTCTTGTGCTGTGATCGTCTGCTCCATCAGGGCCCTGAAGATGCATGGCGGGGCAGGGATGATAGAGGAAGGGATCTGTAATTTAGAGAAGCAGATTGAGAATATCAAGGCCTTCGGTATCCCGGCAGTAGTGGCCATAAATAGATTCGCCTGCGATACGGATAAGGAGATAGAATTTGTTAAACAAAAAGCCGTAGCAGCTGGGGCTTATGATTGTTCTGTCAGCAATGTCTGGGCGCAGGGCTCGCGGGGAGGGCTGGAATTAGCCAAAAGTGTTATTCGGGCGGCGCAAGAGAAGAATGATTTCAAATTCCTTTATCCCGCAGAACTTCCCATAAAAGAGAAAGTTAAGATTATCGCCACCCGGATGTACGGGGCCAGGGACGTGGAGTACGAACCCCGGGCAGAAGAGAAGATAGATATATACACCAAGAGGGGATGGGGTATTCTGCCTATATGTATGGCAAAGACGCACTTGTCTCTATCGTGCGATCCGGATTTAAAGGGGCGCCCCCGGGATTTTATTTTGCCGGTGCGGGATATCCGCGCCTGCCTGGGCGCGGGTTTTCTCTATCCTCTCTGTGGAAAGATACAGACTCTTCCCGGGTTACCGGCACACCCGGCGGGAGAAAAGATAGATATTGATGATAAAGGGAATATCGTAGGTTTATTCTAATGGACAGCGGAGGATCAATGGTTAATTACAAGGACGGATCATTAAAGAAATATCTGGATGACCTGGCGGGAAAATTACCCGCTCCCGGAGGCGGTTCGGCAGCGGCGCTAAACGCTGCTTTGGGAGTCTCTCTGGTCAGCATGGTAGTGAATTTTACCCTGGGTAAACCTAAGTACGCCCGGTATGAAGATGAGTTAAAAGATATTCTGGATAAATCGGAAAAATTAAGGGAGAAATTCCTGAGCTTGGTAGATTTGGATGTAGTCGCCTATCAGAGCAAAAACTTAAGGGATGCCCTGGATATACCTTTTATGATCGCCCGGCTCTGTGCCGAAGCGATAAAGTTATGCCCGCCGCTAGTTAAGGCAGGCAACGTTAATTTGATCAGCGATGTGGGGGTGGCCTCAGTTTTACTGGAAGGCGCCTTTGTTTCGGCGGTTTTTAACGTGGAGATAAATTTAAAGTCATTAAGCGATAAGGTGTTAGCTAAGTCCATAAGAAAAGAGTTGACACAGAAGATGAATTCGGTTAAAAAGATTAGATTACAGACGGAGGAGAAAGTTGGCAAAATTATTAGAGGGTAAGGTTGTCGCGGAGCGGATCAAGGAGCAGATCAAGAAGGATGTGGCGGTTCTTAAAATCAAGCCTGTTCTGGCAAGTGTGATGGTGGGGGAGAATGCCGGGGCAGAAACCTATGTCAAATCGCAGAAGAAGAATGCCGAGAATTTAGGCATAGAATATCAATTTCATAAATTAGCCGCGGATACTTCCGAAAGCGCCTTGGTGGAGTTTATCCAGAAATTAAACGCCGACAAAACCGTAAACGGAATTATTATTCAGATGCCTCTGCCGGCGCAGATAGATTATAAAAAGATCAGTCAGCATATACTGCCGCAGAAAGATATAGAGGGGATGCATCCGGCTAATATCGGTAAGATCGTTTTCGGCAAGGCCATAATATTACCTTGCACTCCGGCGGCGGTAATGGAATTATTGAAAGAAACCGGCGTGGACTTATACGGCAAAGAGGTGGTGATAGTCGGCCATAGCGAAATTGTCGGCAAGCCGCTGGCTCTTTTATTGCTGGAGAAATTTGCCACGGTAACAGTCTGTCATATCGGTACATCCAAAGCAGGAAAATTAGAGGAGCACGTTAGGAAAGCGGAAATTTTGATCGTGGCCGTAGGTAAGGCCGGTTTGATTAAGGGTGATTTAGTCAAAGAGGGCGCCATTGTCATAGATGTAGGTATAAACCGGGTCGCGGATAAGATCGTAGGCGATGTGGAGTTTGAGGCAGCGGAAAAACGCGCTTCATATATCACACCTGTGCCCGGCGGCGTCGGCCCGCTGACTGTCACCATGCTGATGCGTAACCTGGTCGAGGCGGCCAAGTCGCAGTAATGGCGTTCTTTTAAATATGTTTGCGGGTCCTGCCTCGGGATGTTTTCGCGGGGACGCTCATTTTGCCCCAGCGTGGCAAAATTTCATCCTTCGCTTGCGCTCAGGATGAAACCCGAGACGTAAATTATGGGGTTTCGCTCGCCTGCGGACCCTCGCTCTCGCTAACTTGTATTATAGGGCGAACCATGCCCGCTCGGGTCCTCGGACGCCCCGCTCAAACACCCCGAGTCACCCGCAAAAAGAGACGGTATTTATAAGGAGACGGTCCTAGGAATTCCTAGGAATTCACTTTCCCGATTGAGCTGGAAAGTATCTGGAATTTTTAATTATAATATGGATTGGAAATGGAGCTTGTTAATAAATTTAGTTGTAGCTTATGTGGGATATCTTTTGGGATTAAGAGCAAAACAACCTATCATTGCGGTAGATTTTATTAAGACGACCGACGAAGAGACGCGCATTAGACTTAATAACATAGGTGATAGTCCCGCTAGAGATGTTCAAATTCAAGATGCAGTCCTAAGATTAAAATTAAAACCAGAAGGTCCTTTTTGTAAAGAGCTAAACGCTACGCAGATTGTTTTTAAATTCGATAAGATTGCATATATAGAGCCTCATAAGCCGATAGAATCAAAAATCAGAGCATTCATCGATGGTAAAGAAGAATCAGAATCCGTAAGAATATTATATTCTAACTGCTTGGGTGATTTTAAATTTTTGTCAGTTGTCTTTACGGATAATTTAGGATTACGCTGTAGATGTAAATTGAGAGATATAAAAATAGAACTTTAAACTAAAATAGTAAATTAGGGGACGAAGCGGGCTTTGAGCCAGTTATAAATTTTAGGGTTTTTGCTGGAGCGCCCATTAGAAAATTTTCGGCCCAGCTACCTGGAAATAGTGCACAAGGATTTACGAGGAGCGAAGGGCGCTGGATACGATAAAGGCTGACCGTAGCGACGAAGTAAACCGTAGTGCACGGCGAAAATTTTCAGGGCGCGGAAGCAAAACCATAAAATTAAGAAGAGAATATGACATTCAAAGAAAAATTAGAAGCTGGGAAGTTTTTGGTGACCTCCGAGATTGGCCCGCCCAAGGGAATTGAGACGGCCAAGTTGCTGGAAGATGCCGAGCTTATCCGTGGGAAGGTGGACGGAATTAATGTTACCGACCTGCAGAGCTCGGTGATGCGCCTGGGGTCGCTGGCGGTCTGCAGCCTTTTAAAACAAAAAGGCTTTGAGCCGATATTCCAGATGACCTGCCGTGACCGTAACCGCCTGGCGCTGCAGTCAGACCTGCTCTCTGCCGCGGCTTTAGGCATTGAAAATGTTTTAATCCTTACCGGCGACCATCCCACATTAGGAGACCATCCTGAAGCAAAACCGGTATTTGATTTGGACTCCACGCAATTATTACAGGTAGCAAAGAAGCTCCAGGAAGGCCTGGACATGAAAGGGAATAAGTTAGAGGGGGCTGCTCCCAAATTCTGCCTGGGCGCGGTGGTTAATCCCGGCGCCGACCCCTTAGAGCCGCAGATATTGAAGATGGAGAAGAAGATTCAGGCCGGGGCGCAATTTTTCCAGACCCAGGCCATCTATGATATAAAAATATTTGAAAATTTCTTAAGCAAGATTAAGCATCTCAAGGTTACTATTCTGGGTGGGATTGTTTTGTTAAAATCAGCCGGGATGGCTCGCTATATGAATAAGAATGTCGCCGGAGTTTTTGTCCCGGATAACCTGATCAAAGAGATGGAAGAGACCAAAGACAAGACGGCCAAATCCGTGGAGATCGCCGCCAGGTTAATAAAAGAACTCAAGCCAATGTGCCAGGGAATTCATATTATGCCTATCGGCTGGGATAAGGTCGTGCCCAGGGTTTTGGAGGCGGGCGGATTGTAATGGCTACCTTACCTAAAATACCCGGAGCCAAGAAAAAAGGGGTAGTATTATTCAGCGGCCCCGATGATTTTAAAAAGTTAGAGGAGCACCTGATCAATGATACCGTCTGTGTGGACGGCCCTTGGCAACCCGCGCTGGAGTTGGCCAGGAGAATAAATGAAAAATATAAAGTCGCGGTCAAGGTAGTAGGAGCGGATAAAATTGAAGAAGCCCTGCCTGCTGAAATTGAAAGAGTAGATGGCCCGATCCAGGAAATCGTCGGTGAAGGAAGGGCGGAGGCGGTAAAATTTAAAAACGGAAAAGCCGTAGGGGTAAGTTTAGTTATATTTATCGGAGGAATAGATATGTCAGCTGATGTTTTAGTGAAACTGGGGGAGAAGGGAACAGATGTGGTGTTGGATTTGACGCGCAAGTCTTTAGAGGGCGCGATAAAAGAAAAGACGGCGAACGCGCCATTATCTTTTCCGGAGACAAATTATTATTTTCCTTTGATCAACGCCCTGCTTAATATTGAGGTAAAGAATTTAGGGGATTGCCTTAAGGCGTTCCAGCAGGCCGATGGTTTAGCCAAAGGCACAGCCACAAAGACAGGGTTAGTGATCCCGGCGCTGGGAGGAATACTTAATAAAGGTATAGCCACCTTGCTCTGCGAGGAAATATTAGCGGCCCTGGCGGTGATGGATAAAAAGCATCCTACCCCGGGGACAATAGGTTTTATCCCGGACAAGATCCTGCGTTCATTAGGGCTGCAGTTGGTTGACGGCAGGATCGCCGGTATCGCCGTGATCCTTGGCCCGGCAAAGGACGCGGATGCCGCGACTGAGCTGATCCGTAGTTTTCAATCCAAAGGCATTGTCAGCCTCCTGGTAGGGAATATCAACGGCAATACTTTCAGCAAGCAATTAGAGGATAAGGGTATAAGCATGGGCCTGGAGAATTATATCGTTCCGTTAGGGGATGATTATCTCTCCGCGATATACGCGGTAAATTTCGCGGTGCGCGCCCCGCTTATCTTCGGCGGTTTCAAGCCCGGGCAGTGGCAGGAGATGGCCGGTTACATCCGTAACCGTGTCCCGGCGTTTGTGCTGCTTTTAGGAAATGTGGATGAAGTGATCGTGGCTACCGGCCTGGGTGTTTTAGCATTCGGCCTGCCGATCGTTACTGATCTGGATGTTCCGCAGTTAGGCAAAATAGATACCACGCTTTATGAGGCTTTAGTCACGGAGAAGGATTATAAAAAGATACCTGAAAGATGTATTTTGGCCCGAGGGATCAAGATAAAGTTGACCCAGGTAGATGTGCCGGTTTCATACGCGGCGGCATTTGAGGGAGAACGGGTAAGAAAAGAGCAGCTGCATGCGGAGTTCGGCGGTAAGGCCAGCAGTGCTTTTGAATACCTTACCACCAAGGGCGCCGATGAGGTAGAAGACGGCCGGGTGGAATTGATCGGTCCGGATATAGACCAATTAACCGGAGGGAATAAATCCCTGCCGCTGGCGATCATCGTGGAGGTTTACGGCCGCAAGATGCAGAAGGATTTTGAGCCGGTATTAGAAAGGCAGATCCATCGTTTCGTCAATTACGCCATGGGCCTGATGCACGTCGGCCAGCGCGACATGAATTGGATCAGGATCAGCAAGGAGGCCTTCTCAAAAGGTTTCCGCCTAAAGCATATCGGTGTCGTCCTGCACGCTATGTTACATCAAGAATATAGCGCCATCGTGGATAAGGTCCAGGTGAAACTTTATACCAAGCAGGAAGACGTGGATAAATTGTTAGTAGCTGCCAAGAATACTTTTGACGAGCGCGATGAACGCATCAGCGGGATGAGCGATGAAAGCGTGGATACTTATTATTCCTGCCTGCTCTGCCAATCTTTCGCGCCTAATCATGTCTGTATCGTTACCCCGGAGCGGCTCGGGCTTTGCGGGGCTTACTCCTGGCTGGATGCCAAGGCCTCTTTTGAAATCATCCCGACCGGGCCCAATCAACCCATACCTAAAGGTGTAGTGGTAGATCAAAAATTAGGCCAATGGGCCAATGTGAATAATTTCGTGAAAGAAAAATCCAATAAGACTATCGAGAAGGTAAGTATGTATTCCCTGATGGATTCGCCGCAATCATCCTGCGGATGTTTTGAATGTATCGTGGCGATCATACCGGAGGCGGCAGGAGTAATGGTGGTGCATCGCGATCATTCCGGGATAACCCCTTGCGGGATGAGCTTTACTACTTTGGCAGGCTCGGTCGGCGGAGGCGTGCAAACCCCGGGATTTTTGGGGGTAGGAAAATTATATGTCGCCAGCAAAAAATTCATCGCCGCTGAAGGCGGTTTAAAACGTCTGGTCTGGATGCCCAAGGAACTAAAAGAACAATTAGCGGATAAATTAAAGAAACGCGCCGCCGAAATTGGAGAGCCCGACCTTTTTGACAAGATCGCTGACGAGACGCAGGCGACTACCTGCGATGAGCTGGTGGCCTTTTTGAATAAGGTGCATCATCCTGTGCTGGATATGGAACCGTTGATGTAAATTTTTTCTTGACTACATCGTAATAAATTGTATAATATGTCAAACATGAAGATCACTCCCACGACAAAACTAATCACACTAACTTTAACCATTTCCTGCCTTTGCGTCAGCCAGGCCTCTGCGAAGGTCATCTTCGGCGCGAAAGCATCATCGACAACAGCCGCAGCCGGCAATAACGGTTATGTCTCTGGCACTCAAAAGGATGACCTGACCACGCTGCAAGAACAGGCGCGCTCCTACCGCAGCCAGGGGGCAGAGATGCAACGCCTGGGTAATCTGGATGGGGCAATGGTTTTTTACCGTAAGGCCATAGAACTGGATCCTGCCTACGCGGTCGCCTATAATGACATAGGTATAATCCTTGAAGCAAGCGGAGCAAAAGAGGAAGCCGAACAGGCGTATTTAAGTTCTATCAGGATAGACCCTTTGTATTTAAGCGCCTACTCCAACTTGGCTCTTTTATATGAAGGCCAGCGCCAGCTGGAGAAAGCCGCTTTTTATTGGGAGAAGAGGGCGCAATTAGGCGTCTATGATGATCCCTGGAGACAAAAGGCAAGGCAGCGTTTAGAGGATATACGTTTAGTCTTGTCTAACATTCCTGAAAAAGATACCCGGGAACAAGAAGTTATCGGCCTGATCAAGGATGTGGAGGCGTATAAGGCCGCAGTAGGCAAAGATAACGCCACTATGGCCCGCAAGCATCTGGGTAGGGCCAAGAGGATGTATAATGAAGGAAATCTTAACGCGGCAATCAAGGAAGCCTTAGATGCCCAGTGTTTAGATCCCGCAAATACCGAAATCGCAGAATTTATTGAAGAGGCCCAGACAAGGGCCTTGTCAAGATAGACGCCACAAAATTTAGCCCTGCCATAATTTGAAAAAATCCTTATGTTGATTAATGAGTAGGCGACTGTACCTAATTGATGCCACGGCTTTTTGTTACCGGGCATTTTACGCGATCAGGGAGCTTTCTACTTCTTTTGGCCAGCCGACAAATGCCATATACGGCTTTGTAAATATCTTAAATAAGATTTTAAAGGAAAAAAAGCCTGAATATCTGGCCGCTTGTTTTGATGTCTCCCGAGATACTTTCCGGACAAAAAAATTCGCGGAATACAAAATACAACGGCCGCCTATGCCTGATGGTTTATCCAGCCAGATTGGCCTGATCAAGGAAATAATCAGCGCGTATGGCATCTGCATCTTGGAGAAGCAAGGCTTTGAGGCGGATGATGTTATCGCTACCTTTGCCAAGTCTGCCGCCGAGGCCGGGTTATCCACGACCATAATCAGCTCTGATAAAGATATATTGCAGCTGGTGGATGAGGATACCGAAGTATTCAGCCCCTACAAAGACGAAGGGGTGGTCTATAACCGTCAGAAGGTCTTTGAGCGTTTCGGGGTAAAGCCTGAGGGCATAACCGATCTTATCGCGCTGGCCGGGGATGACGCGGATAATATCCCGGGTGTCCCGGGGATAGGAGAGAAGACCGCCACGGAGTTACTCGGCCAATTCGGGACGCTGGAGAACCTTTTAAAGAATACCGGCAAGATAAAACAGGATAAGATCAGGAAGTCCGTAGAAAGCCATCTTGAACAGATAAAATTAAGCCGGGAATTAGCAGTTTTGGATAAGGGCGTGCGTTTAGACTTTGACCTGGATAGGCTCAAAGTCCGCCAGCCGGACGATAAGGAATTATTCAGGTTATTTAAACATCTGGAATTTAAGAAGTTTTTAAATAATCTTACGCCGCAAGGGGATAGGCCGCTCCAGGCGGAATTACCGGAGCTAGAAGATAAAGAACTAAAAAAAATGGTAAAGGCCGGGGATGAATTAGTCCTCTGCGGGTCCTCGTTGGGAGATCTGGTATTGGCCAGCGAGAATAAAGTTTTCCGCGTCCCGCATCCGGCGGGGAACCTAAAAAGCATATTAGAAGACCCCAAGATAAAAAAGGTATCCTACGATCTAAAGAAAATAAAGGTTTCTTTGGCCAAGGAAGATGTCATTCTCGGCGGGCTGCACTTTGACGTGATGATCGCCGCCTATCTCTTGGATCCGTCTAAATCCGCTTATGAGCTGGGAGATATCGCCTGGGATTATCTGGGTAAGACTTTTTCCGGGGATATAAATAACCAGGGGGCGCTGGAGCTGGTCCGGCAATTAAGGCCGAAGCTACAGAAAGAATTAGCCCAGAAATCCCTGGCCAGCCTCTTTACAGACCTGGAGATGCCGCTTGAGGAAGTGCTGGCACAGATGGAGATTTACGGGATAAAATTAAACACCAAGGCGCTGGAGGGCCTCTCGCGGGAGATAGAGAAGAGGCTGATTAAGTTAATAGAAGATATTTATGAATTAAGCGGCTGTCAGTTCAACATAAATTCGCCTAAGCAATTAAGGGATATCCTTTTTGAACGGCTGAAGCTTCCGGTAGTGAAGAGGACCAAGACCGGACCCTCTACAGATGAGGAAGTATTAAAAAACTTGAGCCAAAAGCATAAGTTGCCGGAGTTATTGCTTGAATACCGGCAATTGACAAAGATAAAGAATACTTACGCCGATGCCTTACCCGGATTGATCGACTCCAAGACCGGGCGGATACATACTTCTTTTAACCAGACCGGCACCGAGACCGGGCGCTTAAGCTCCAGTAATCCGAACCTGCAGAATATCCCGATAAAGACGGATATCGGCAAGAAGATCAGACAGGCAGTGATATCTTCTTCGCCAGAGAGCTATCTTTTGTCCTGTGATTATTCCCAGGTAGAATTAAGGATACTGGCGCATCTATCCGGCGACCAGGATTTAGCCAGCGCCTTTAAAGGCGATAAAGACATACATAGAGCCACTGCTTCTTTGATCTATGGCCTTGAAGAAAAGGATATCACCGAAGAGATGCGCGATACGGCGAAGAGGGTGAATTTCGGGATAATCTACGGCCTCACTTCTTATGGCTTGAGCCGGGATTTAGGGATCACTATTGACCAGGCCCAAGGGTTTATTGACGCGTATTTCCTGCGTTATAAAAAAGTAAAGGAATATATAGAGGAGCAGATAAAGATAGCCCAAAAGGAAGGGTTTGTTACCACACTTTTAGGCAGGAGGAGGTATATACCTGGGATAAATAATAAGAACCTGGGGATACGCCAGTTTGCCCAGCGTCAGGCGGTCAACACGCCGATCCAGGGTTCAGCCTCTGACCTGATAAAATTAGCCATGATCCATATATATAAGGATATGCAAAAGATGGGCCTATCGGCGAAGATGATCATGCAGATCCACGATGAATTAGTTTTTGACGTCCCGGACGCAGAGGTAAAAAAGATGACGGCCTTAGCCAAAGAGAAGATGGAGCATGTGATGAAATTAGATGTCCCGGTAAAAGTTGATATTAAAATAGGAAGAAATTGGCTGGATATGGAGAAAGCCTAGAGAAAGGGGTATATAACCGATGAAGATAGTAATGTGCGCGTCCGAGGTTGTGCCGTATGCCAAGACCGGAGGATTAGCGGATGTCACCGGAGCGCTGCCTGTGGCATTGGAAAAACTCGGTCACGAAGTCGTGGTGATTATGCCGAAATACAAAAATATCAAAGATGATTCCGCCATAATGGGCAAGAATATCAAGGTATATTTTATCAAGGGGGATAATTATTTCGGGCGCGAGAGCCTATATGGGGATAAAAACGGGGATTATAAGGATAACCTGGATAGATTTTCTTTTTACTGCCGCCAGTCACTGGACCTATTGAAGAAGATAAAATTCGCGCCTGATATCATCCATGTGCATGATTGGCAGGCCAGTTTAATACCGGTGTATTTAAAGACGCTGTATGCCGGAGACGTTTTCTACAAAGGCATAAAGACTATCCTTACCATACATAATATTGGTTATCAGGGGCTTTTTCCTAAGGAAGAATTTCCTAAGTTGGGCCTGGACTGGAGCTTCTTTAATATAGAATGCCTGGAGTTCTATGATAAGGTGAATGTTTTAAAGGGCGGGATGGTATTCTCCGATATCATCAATACCGTCAGCCCCACCTACAGCAAAGAGATACAGGCCAAGGAGTTTGGTTTTGGGCTGGACGGGCTTTTGAATAAGCGCAAAGATAGCCTCTTTGGCATATTAAACGGCCTGGATTATTCCATCTGGAACCCTGAAAGTGATAAATTCATCGCCGCGAATTTTTCTTTGCAGGATCCCGAAGCAAAGGCCAAAGATAAAGGGGATCTGCAGAAGCTCTGTAAACTCCCGCTTAAGAAAGACATTCCTCTTTTCGGCATTGTTTCCCGCTTAGCCGAACAAAAAGGGTTTGATATCCTGGCAGAGGCTATGGAGGAGATCTGTAAAATGAAGTTGCAGTTGGTGATCCTGGGGACAGGGGATTTAAGGTATCATCTGGTCCTTGAAGAGATGGTCAAGAAATATCCCGGGGTTATCAGCCTAAACCTTAAATTTGACGATTCCCTGGCGCATAAGATATACGCCGGTTCGGATATATTCCTGATGCCTTCTAAATATGAGCCCTGCGGCCTGGGCCAGTTGATCAGCCTAAGATATGGCACCCTGCCTTTAGTCTTTAAGACCGGTGGCCTGGCGGATACGGTAAGCGCGGATAATGGTTTTGTTTTTGACGCTTACGGCAAAGACGGCCTGATCGCCTGCATTAAGAAGGCCGTAAGATCATTTAAGAATGCCCAGGGTTGGAAGAATCTTATGAAGAACGCCATGCAATGTGATTTTTCCTGGGGGGAATCGGCTAAGGAATACCTGCGGTTATATGAATTGGCTAAAAAAAGATAAGAAAAAGATCATCCTGGGGGTTACCGGAAGTTTCGGCAGCGGTAAATCTACCGTAGCCAGGATATTGGCTTCTTTCGGGGGACAGGTCATAGATGCTGACCGGATAGCCCATCGCTATCTTCTTAAAGGGAGCATAACTTATAAAAAGATACGCGCGCTCTTCGGAAACGATATACTCAAGAAGGACAAAAGTATCGACCGCAAGAAATTAGCCAGCCTGGCCTTCGCTAATAAGGCGTTATTAAATAAATTAAATAAGATCATACATCCGCCCGTGGTTCGGGATATCAAAAAGCAGATAAAATCTTCCCGGAGCAGGATTATTATCCTGGACGCGCCATTACTTATTGAGGCGGGGTTAAAGAAGATGGTGGATAGGTTGATAGTAGTGAATATAAGCGCAGAAGAGCAGATAAAGAGGATAAAGAATAAGTATTCTTTAACAGCTTCAGAGATATTAAAGAGGATAAGGTCGCAAATTCCTTTGTCGCTAAAAGTGCGTTTAGCGGATTTTGCCATAGATAATAACGGCTCATTAAAGAACACCAGAAAACAGTTAGCAGGAATAAGGAGGAAGTTGTGGAAAAATTAGATATCGGAAATTTAAAAGAAATGAAAATTACAGAGTTAAGCAAGTTGGCCAAGGAGCTGAATGTCAACGGCGCCAGCGGCCTGAAGAAACAGGACCTGATCTTTAAGGTACTGCAGGCGCAGGCAGAGAAGGAAGGGTTGATGTTCGGGGAAGGGATCTTAGAGATATTGCCGGAGGGCTTTGGATTCTTACGGTCGCCGAATTACAATTACCTGCCCTGTCCGGATGACATTTATATTTCTCCTTCGCAGATAAGGAAATTTGACCTGAGGACCGGGGATACGGTCAGCGGACAGATCAGGCCGCCGAAAGAGGGGGAGAAGTATTTCGCGTTATTGAAGGTGGAGGCGGTAAACTTTGAAAATCCGGAGGATGTCAAGGAGAAGGTGCTTTTTGATAACCTTACTCCGGTTTATCCGCGCCAGTCGTTTGACCTGGAAGTCAAGCCGCAGGAGATATCCATGCGCGTGATGAACCTCTTGACCCCCATAGGCAAGGGCCAACGTGGGCTTATCGTCGCCCAGCCCTACAGCGGAAAGACCGTTTTACTGCAGAAGATAGCTAATTCCATCGTGGCCAATAATCCGGACGTAGTTTTGATCGTGCTTCTTATTGACGAACGCCCGGAGGAAGTCACGGATATGCAGAAGAATGTCAAAGGCGAGGTGATCTCTTCTACTTTTGATGAGCCGCCTGAGAGGCACGTGCAGGTAGCAGAGATCGTCCTGGAAAAGGCCAAGCGCCTGGTGGAGCACAAGAGGGATGTGGTCGTATTGCTGGATAGTATCACCCGTTTGGCGCGGGCATATAACTCCGTTGTCCCGCATAGCGGCAAGGTCCTCTCCGGCGGTATAGATTCAAATGCCTTACAAAAACCCAAAAGGTTCTTTGGCGCCGCGCGCGCCATTGAAGAGGGCGGCAGCTTGACGATTATTGCCACCGCCTTGGTAGATACCGGTAGCCGTATGGATGAAGTCATCTTTGAAGAATTTAAGGGAACCGGAAATATGGAATTGCAACTGGACAGGAACCTCTTCCAGAGGAGGATCTATCCGGCCATAGACATCAAGCGTTCCAACACCAGGCATGAAGAACTGCTGGTCAAGTCGGAACAGCTGCAGAAGATCTGGATCTTAAGGAAAGTCTTAAATGAGCTTAGTAACGTGGAGGCGATGGAGCTGTTGATTGAAAAGCTATCCAAGACCAAAAATAACGAAGAGTTTCTGAATAGCATGAATCAATAATTCCCTTGCCTAAACGCGGCAAAAGTTCCAGAAAGAATAAGCAAGGAACTTTTACCGCAGGCTTCGGGATAAATTCGCGGACGCTTCGCTACAACTTATGTTCACTCGCTAGTGCTCGTTCCATAAGTTGTCCGCTCATTTAATAATGAAGAGTTTTTAAACAGTATGAATCAGTAAAAAGTAAAAAACAGTAGAGAGTAAAAACAGTAGGAAAGTAGGAGGATTAAAATGAAAGACAAAATTCATCCCAGTTATAAAGATAGCACGATCATCTGCGCTTGCGGGGAGACCATACATACCCGTTCTACCAAGCCCAGTGTCCGGGTGGAGATCTGCTCAAAGTGCCATCCTTTCTTCACGGGTAAGCAGAAATTCGTGGATTCCGCCGGTAGAGTGGATAAGTTTATCAAGAAATACGGGAAGAAACAGTAATATTCGGAGACACATCGGCTATGATCACGCAAGAGCAGTTGGAGAAACTGGAAGCCCGCTATCAGGAACTGGAGGGGCTTCTGGCTTCTTACGAGGCTATCTCCGATAAAGAGCAGTATAATAAGTACGCCAAGGAGCTTTCGGACTTAAGAGAGCCGGTATCCTTGTTTAGGCAATACCGTAAACTGCTTAAAGAAATAGAAGACCTGGAGATAGTGAGCAAAGAAAAGCATGATAAGGAATTTACAGAGTTGGCCGAAAAGGAGAAGCATGACCTCAAGGAGAAAAAGGCAGACCTGGAGGGGCGGCTAAAAAAAATCCTTACCGGCGAAGATAAAGATGCCAGCAGGGACCTGATCATGGAGATCAGGCAGGGTACCGGAGGGGATGAAGCGGGGTTATTCGCCGCGGATCTTTACCGCATGTACACCAGATATGCCGTTAAAAACGGTTGGTCGGTAGAGCCGATGTCCTCCAGCACTAATGAGGCTGGCGGGATCAAAGAGGTGATTTTTAGCGTTAAGGGAAAAGACGTTTACAGGAGATTAAGATATGAGAGCGGAGTTCACCGCGTGCAGCGCGTCCCGACGACCGAAGCCCAGGGCAGGATACATACCTCTACGGCGACAGTAGTGGTATTTGTGGAGCCGCAAGAAGTGGATCTGACTATTGAACCCAAGGATCTAAGAATTGATACTTACCGTTCCTCCGGTCCGGGCGGGCAGCATATGCAAAAAACAGACTCGGCGGTCAGGATCACGCATATACCTACCGGTCTGGTCGTGGCCTGCCAGGATGAGCGTTCACAGCTAAAGAATAAGACTAAGGCCATGCGTATCTTAGCGGCTAGGATTATGGACGCCAGAAGAGAAGAGGAGTCAAAAAAGATCAGCAGCCAGAGGCGTTCTCAGATCGGTTCCGGTGACCGCAGCGAAAAGATCCGCACCTATAATTTTCCCGACCGTAGGGTGACCGATCACCGGATAAATTTTACTTCGCATCGGCTGGAAGAGGTGCTGGAGGGCGACCTGGATGAGCTCTCCGACGCCCTCATTGAGGCGGCAGCCAAAGAATAAAAAAAGGGGTCAGACCCCTTTTTAAAAAAAGCGCCTGACCCTTTTTTTTGGGAAGGTAAGATGAACGAAACGGAATTATTATTTACTGAGGCGTTGAATTGTGACCGGCTCTCTTTATATTTAAATAAGGCCCAGGCCTTGAAGAAAGAGAGGTCGGTTTTTATTTCTTCCGTGCTTAAGAGGCGCTGTATAGGTGAGCCGATACAGTACATATTAGGCAGGGCCGATTTTATGGGCTTAGAGTTTAAGGTCAGTCCTGTTGTGTTGATCCCGCGGCCGGAAACGGAGATATTAGTTACAAAAGTAATAGATATGGCTACCAGTCACCAGTCACTAAAGATACTGGATATCGGGACAGGCTCGGGATGTATAGCGGTATCATTGGCGAAATATCTGCCTGGGGCGCGCCTTGACGCCTTAGATGTTTCGCAAGAGGCATTAGAGATAGCAAAACAAAATGCTATCTTGAACAATGTAACTGTAAACTTTATCCATAGCGATTTATTTAATAATTTCCAAAGACCGGAGGCAAAATACGATATAATTATCAGTAATCCTCCTTATATCCCCACTTCGGAGATAGACATGCTTGCGCCGGAGGTCCAATATGAGCCGCGCATGAGCCTAGACGGGGGCAGGGATGGGCTGGATTTTTATCGCCGGATCATCGGCTTATCTCCGGATCATTTAAAGAGCAGTGGTATTTTGATCATGG
The DNA here is from genome assembly GCA_028710405.1 of Candidatus Omnitrophota bacterium. Lineage (GTDB taxonomy): Bacteria > Omnitrophota > Gorgyraeia > Gygaellales > Profunditerraquicolaceae > JAQTUD01. Next base: position 4,859 of record JAQTUD010000011.1, on the reverse strand, counting down.
AGATAGGTTTTACTCAGGCAGGCCCGGTAAGAAATATTTTTAATAAATCAGGAAAGTTTGAGATAATAGATGTGGCCAGTGACTATAATGATATAGAGAGGGTAATAGTAGCAAGGAAGGCTTAAAAATAATGGACAAGTTGATTATTGAAGGCGGAGTAAAGTTAAAAGGCGAAGTTACGGTCTCGGGTGCTAAGAACTCGGTCTTACCTATATTAGCGGCGACACTTCTGACCGACGATGCCTGTGTTATTAAAGGCGTGCCGGACTTACGCGATAGTAATACCATGCTTAAGATCCTGCGTTCTTTAGGCAAGAGCGTGGAGGCAGAGGGTGGCGTAGCTACTATCGCCGCGGGAAAAAATAAGGGTTTCGTGGCTGATTATAAGCTGGTTTCTACCATGCGCGCTTCTTTCTGTGTACTCGGGCCGCTGCTGGGCAGGTTCAAGAAGGCTAAAGTTTCTCTGCCCGGAGGATGCATCATCGGCGTGCGGCCGGTGGATCTGCATTTAAAGGGCATCAAGGCCCTGGGCGCGGCGATCAGTATTGAGGGCGGGTATGTTTTGGCCAAGGCGCCCAGGTTAAAGGGCAGTCATATGTATTTGGGGGGAGTTTACGGTTCTTCGGTCCTGGCCACGGATAACGTGATGATGGCCGCGGTATTAGCCAGCGGTAGGACGGTCATTGAATCCGCGGCTTGCGAGCCGGAAGTCGTGGACCTAGCGGAATTCTTGAACAAGATGGGTGCCAAGATCAAGGGGCATGGCACGCCGATCATAGAAATAGAGGGAGTAAAGCATTTACATGGGGCCACGCATACCATAATCCCCGACCGCATAGAAGCAGGGACATTGATGATCGCTGCCCTGATCACGCGGGGGGATATCCTGATTAAAAACGCCTTCCCCGCGCATCTGGGAGCTGTGATCGATAAACTGCAGGAGGCAGGCGCCTCTATAGTTAAGGCAGAAAACTGGCTGCGCGTAACTTATAAGAAGAGGCTTAAACCTATAAATATCACTACCCTTCCCTATCCGGGTTTCCCCACGGATATGCAGGCGCAGATGATGAGCTTGATGACTGTTACTACAGGGATAAGTGTTATCACCGAAAAGATATATCCGGATAGGTTTATGCACGTAGCTGAACTCAACCGCATGGGGGCTTATATTCAAAGAGAAGGACCGCACGCTATCGTAAACGGTGTAAAGAGTCTCTCCGGGGCCCCGGTGATGGCCTCTGACCTGCGTGCCTCCGCGAGCCTGGTATTGGCGGGCCTGGTGGCGCATGGTGATACCGCGATATCCAGGATCTATCACTTAGAGCGCGGGTATGAAAATATAGAAGAAAAATTGGAGAAATTAGGCGCCAGGACCCGGAGGGAGAAAGAATGATCTTAATGATCGATAATTATGATTCTTTCACATATAACCTGGTCCAGTATTTCGGGGCGTTGGGTCAGAAGATAAAAGTTTTCCGTAACGACAAGATAACCATATCCGGGATCAAGAAGCTTAAACCCGCCAAGATCGTCATCTCTCCCGGGCCGGGGAGGCCCCAGGACGCGGGTATCTCTTGTAGTGTAATAAAGGAGTTTGCCGGCCGGCTCCCGATACTGGGAGTCTGCCTTGGCCACCAATGCATAGGCCAAGTCTACGGCGGCCATATCATCGGGGCAAAAAAAATTATGCACGGCAAAGTCTCCAATATATATCATAATAAAAAGGATATCTTCAAAGGCATGCCTAATCCTTTTGAGGCTACACGTTATCATTCTCTAGTGGTAGAAAGAAAGACTCTTCCCGCCTGCCTTGAGATTACTGCCTGGACCGCGGATAAAGAGATCATGGGCCTAAAACATAAAGAATATCCTCTTTGGGGAGTGCAGTTCCATCCGGAGTCCATTCTTACTAAGGTGGGGATGGATCTTTTGCGTAATTTCTTAAAAGAATGATAGAAGAAGCGATTGCCAAACTTACCAAGAAAGAAGATCTGGATCCGGCGTTAATGCGCCAGGTGATGGAAGAGATCATGACCGGTAAGGCGGATACGCAGCTGATTGTTTCTTTCTTGAACGCATCCAACGAAAAAGGCCAGAGCGTGGATGAGTTGATCGCCGCAGCAGAAGTTATGCGCGCGCACGTTACCCGGATCAGCGTCAAAGAGGGGACAGTCCTGGATACCTGCGGGACCGGAGGGGACAAGAAGGGGACTTTTAATATTTCTACTGTCGTGGCTTTTGTAGCTGCTGCAGCCGGTATCACGGTCGCAAAGCACGGTAACCGTTCTGTATCCAGTATTTGCGGGAGCGCGGATATCCTGGAGGCCTTAGGAGTAAATATCAACCTGGGCAAAGAAAGAATAGAAGAGTGCCTGGAAAGGGCTGGTATCGCATTTCTTTTTGCCCCAAATCTGCATCCGGCGATGAAATACGCCATGCCCGCGAGAAAACAGATCGGCAAACGCACAATGTTTAATATCCTGGGACCGCTGACTAATCCTGCCGGGGCGACACACCAGCTGCTCGGGGTCTTTGACGCCTATTGGACCAAGGTTTTAGCCGAGGTGCTCCTGGGCCTGGGGACAAAACATGCCCTGGTCGTGCATGGGCAGGATGGCTTAGATGAGATCACCACTACTAGTAAGACTTATATAGCGGAGGTCAAAGCGGGGAAAGTATCTGTTTATCAGATAGCCCCGGAAGATTTTGGTATTCCCCGCTCCAGGCCGCAGGATCTATCAGGCGGAGACGCCGGTGCCTGCGCCGGAATATTCCTGGATATATTAAAAGGTAAGGCCGGGCCAAAACGCGATATCGTAGTCTTAAATGCCGCCGCCGCCATTTACGCCGCCGATAAGGCAGGTTCCATTAAAGAAGGTATAAAGTTAGCCGCAAGGTGTATAGATTCAGGAGAGGCATTAAAGAAGTTTGAAATTTTTAAAAGTTGCTCTAACCAGCCATGGCCAAAATAGATAAGTTAGCCCAAATCGTGCAGAAAAAGAGGGAGAGAATCCTTCTGGTAAAGCAGGCGCTCCCGGAAGAAGAGCTCAAGGCCAAGGTTGGGGCTCTTACGCCGGCTAAGCCATTCATAGGAGTGATCAATAAACCGCGCCAGATCTCATTGATCGCCGAAATTAAAAAAGCCTCTCCCTCTGCCGGCCTGATCCGCCAGGATTTTGACCCCAAGCAAATAGCTCAGGCCTATAAAGAGGCGGGGGCGCAGGCAATCTCGGTATTGACCGAAGAAGATTATTTTCAGGGGCAGATATCCTATATAAATGAAGTAAAAGACGTAGTGGATCTGCCGGTTTTAAGAAAAGATTTTATCTTGGAGCCTTATCAGGTTTACGAATCGCGTTTTTACGGCGCTGACGCCATACTTTTGATCGCTGACCTCTTGACCCGCGAAGAATTGAGTGCGATGATGCAGTTGGCTAAAGAGCTGGGGATGGATTATCTGGTGGAAGTACACAACGAGAAGGAATTAAAGAAAGTCCTGAACCTGAAAGTTCCAAATATCGGCATTAATAACCGTAATCTGCGCACCCTGGAGGTAGATTTTAAGACTACGGAAAAACTCTATCCTATGATCCCTAAAGAAAAAACAGTGGTGGTAGAGAGCGGGATCAAGAGCCATCAGGATGTCCTCTTCTTAAAGATTTTAGGCGTGAACGCCATCCTTGTGGGGCAGGCTTTTATGGAAGCCGCGGATATAAAGAAAAGAGTAGAAGAGCTGATGGGATGGTGAAAGTAAAGATCTGCGGGATAACGAATTTAGAAGATGCCTTAGCCGCCGCGGATTCCCGGGCAGATGCCTTGGGTTTTGTGTTTTATAGAAAGAGCCCGCGTTATATCAGCCCTCTTGAGGCCAGGCGCATAATCAAAGTTCTGCCGGCCAGGATTAAAAAGGTAGGCGTATTCGTTAACGCTAAAACACAGACGATCAAAAGCATTGCCGGATCATGCGATCTGGATATTCTGCAGTTTCACGGCAAGGAATCTCCGGAGTTCTGCCGCGGGTTCTCTGGATATAAAGTAGTTAAAGCCTTCAGGCTAAAAGACGCCATAGACCCGGAGCAGATATTAAGATATAAGACCTTCGGTTATCTTTTTGATACCTTTATCCCGGGTAAGCCGGGCGGCACCGGCAGAAGATTTAACTGGAATTTATTGTCCAAACTGGATAAAATGAAACAACAGATATTCTTATCCGGTGGCTTGCGCGCCTGCGGCATCAAAGATGCGCTTAAGATCACGCGCGCGGATTGGGTGGATGTTTCAAGTTCTGTGGAGACAAGGCCGGGGAAGAAAGACCGGCGTAAGGTTAAAGAGTTTATAAGAGCGGCGAAGAGGTAAAAAATATGTTGCCAGATAAAAAAGGACATTTTGATGAGTTCGGAGGCAAGTTTGTTCCGGAGACGTTGATCTATGCCCTCCAGGAATTAGAGGGGGAGTATGCAAAAGCCAAACGTGATAAGAGTTTTCACCAGCAATTAGACTATTACCTGAAGGATTATGCCGGCAGGCCCACGCCGTTATATTTCGCGCAAGGGCTAAGTAAATATTTAGGCAGAGGCAGGGTATATCTAAAAAGAGAAGACCTTCTGCATACCGGGGCGCACAAGATAAATAATACCTTAGGCCAGATATTGTTGGCGCTTAGGATGGGTAAGAAGCGTATCATCGCTGAAACCGGCGCCGGCCAGCACGGTGTGGCCACAGCCACGGTAGCGGCGCTATTTGGTTTGGAATGTAACGTTTATATGGGCCAAGAGGATATCAAGAGGCAAAGGTTGAATGTCTTCCGGATGAAATTATTAGGCACAAAGGTGGTCCCGGTAAAGAGCGGTTCAAAGACC
>JAQTUD010000010.1 GCA_028710405.1 Candidatus Omnitrophota bacterium | reverse complement strand
AGGAGGGCATCTTAAGAGAAGTCCGGGACCGTAAGCACTATGAGAAGCCCAGTGAACGCAAGAGAAAAAAGTCAAGATCGAGAAGGTAACCGATGGGCCTGGCCCTTTCTACCTCCTGGAACGCCTTCCGTCACTCAAACGCAAAAAATCTGCTCTTTGAAATAACAGGCCTGGGTTTTGAAGAATTAGAGCTGAGTTTCAATCTTTCCCCTAAGATAATAGAAGGAATTGAGGACGCCGTAAGAAAAAATACCGTAAGGATCACCAGCCTGCATAATTTCTGCCCCATACCCGAAGGCATAAAACAAGTTGCCGCTCTCCCTGATTGTTACTCTATGGCTTCCCCTGACCCTGAAGAACGGGAACTCTCTGTTAGATATACCAAAATCAGTATTGACACGGCCAGGCGCTTAGGAGCCAAGGCCTTAGTTTTACACTGTGGCAGGATAGAGATCCCGGATAGAACCAGAGAACTTATCCATCTTTACCAGGCCCGATCAAGCAAAAGCCCGGCTTTTAAAGAGTTAAAATCTAAAGCTATAGAAGAGAGGGCTAGTCACAGCAGGGAATTCCTTGAAAATACCTTAAGGAGCCTGGAAGAATTAAGCCGTTACGCCGCAAAAGAAGGGATATCATTAGGGATAGAAACCCGGTTCTATCACCGCGAGATACCTTCATTTGATGAAATAGGGGTAATTCTGAAGAAATTCAAAGGATCGCCAATACACTATTGGCACGATACCGGACACGCCCAGGTAATGCAAAATCTGGGTTTTTTCCGGCATGAGGATTTTCTTGATGCCTATGGGCAAGATATAATCGGTATACATCTGCACGATGTCAACAATTGCCTTGATCATCACGCCCCCGGCAAAGGAGAATTAGATTTCAGCAGGTTTAGGCGCTACCTTAAGAAAGAAACCTTAAAAGTAATAGAAGCGCACCATCCCGCAACACCGCAAGACATAAAAGAGAGCAAAAAGCTCCTTGAAGGGATATTCAATGACATCCTCTAACATACGCCGGCCCCAGGTCGCGGGCCAATTTTATCCATCCGGCAGCCAGGAACTAAAAGAGCAGATAGCGGGCCTGGTGGATAAAAAGACTTTGAGGAAGAACGCCATAGCCTGCATACTGCCTCACGCCGGATATATGTATTCAGGTAGGGTGGCAGTCCAGACAATATCCCAGGTGGCCTTAAAAGATAAAATCGTATTGCTGGGGCCTAATCATACCGGTTACGGAGAAGAATTCAGCTTGATGCCCTCAGGCACCTGGCAGACCCCGTTAGGAGAGGCCCGGATAGATGCCAACCTGGCAAAACAGATCCTCTCGGGCTCTAAATACCTAAAGCCGGATAATCTGGCGCATATGCATGAGCACTCCCTGGAGGTAGAACTGCCGATCCTGCAATTTTTTAAACCGGGCTTTACTTTTGTCCCGATATCCTTCTTATCCGGCGATATTAAGAAGTTAAAAGAAATAGGCAGGGAAATCGCCCTCGTATTAAGCCAGGCTGAAAAAAAAGGGTCGTATCTGTTAATAGCCAGCTCTGATATGACGCATTACGAAAGGCAGGAAGAAGCAGAAAGAAAAGATAAACTGGCTATACAGGCCATACTTGAGCTAGACGCGGATAAGTTAGCCGCTAATATTCATAAATTCCAGATATCTATGTGCGGATATGCCCCGGTCGTCGTAATGATAGAAGCAGCCAAATCCCTGGGCGCCAAAAAAGGCCGCTTAGTCAGGTATGAAACCAGTGGTGATGTTACCGGTGATAAAACAAGCGTAGTAGGCTACGCGGGAATTATAATATCTTAAAATTATGGACGAAATAAACAAAAATATTGACGAAACCTGGAAAGAAACTGTAGAGAAAGAAAAGGAAGGGCTAAAGAAGGAAGGGGGTTTTATCCCCCCGGAGCCGGATTTCAGCTTTTTTACTACTACCCTGGCCCTGCAGGCCTCTATTGCCTTGGGTCAGATTCCCAATCCGGAGAATAACCAAAAAGAAGAGGATTTAAAACAGGCGAAGTTCCTCATTGATACCCTGGCCTTACTTAAGGAAAAGACTAAGGGGAATCTGAATGAAGAAGAAACAACCCTCCTGGAGAATATACTTTACGAATTAAGGACGATATATATTAATAAAGTAGGAAAGTAAGGGGGACACTTTCCTGAATGTGTATAAGTAGATGTCTACGGAAAATGTCCCCCAGCTGAATCGGGGGCAAAGTGCGCCCCCAGCGGAGGAGAAATGATTGACAAGGAACTGCTGGATATCCTGGCTTGCCCGGACTGCAAGGGTGACGTGGAACAGAAAGGCGAGAAGATAGTTTGTAAGAAGTGCGGCAAAAAATACCCTATAAAAGACGGTATCCCTGTAATGCTAATTGATGAGGCAGAATGAAAAAGATATTAGTGATACACGGCCCAAACCTTAACCTCCTGGGGACAAGAGAACCGAAAGTCTACGGGAAACTTACCCTGGAGGGGATAAATAATTCTCTGGAATCCCTGGCCAAGAAACAGAAAATAGGGCTTGCGATACGACAATCCAATATTGAAGGCGAGATCGTCAATCTTATCCAGAAAGCAAAAGGAAAATTTGACGGCATACTTATAAATCCCGCCGCCTATACGCACACAAGCGTGGCGATCAGAGACGCGCTTGCCGCGGTAGAAATACCCACGGTAGAAGTGCATATCTCCAACATCCATACCCGCGAAGAATTTCGCCAAAAATCCCTGATCAGCCCGGTGGCAAAAGGCACAATTATGGGCTTCGGCGATAAAAGTTACCTCCTTGGCCTGCAAGCCCTGATGGATATAATCTAAATGACAGATGGAAGAACGCATACGCAAACTTCTTATCGGGCTAAGGCAAAAAGATATAGACGCCCTGCTGGTCGCAAGCCCGGCGAACATCTCCTACCTTACTAAAACTTCAAGCCACGATTCTTATTTCCTGGCCTCGCCAAAAGCTAATATTTACTTTACAGACTCAAGATATACCCAGCAAGTAAAGGATGATCTCCCAAAAACCATTCTGCTTGAGAATATAGACAACGGGGCTATAAAGGCAATAGCGCGGGTCTGCCTGAAGTTAGGCCTAAAAAAAGTAGGCTTTGAAGAGAACCGGTTCACTTTCGCTCAATACAGCAAGCTTAAAGCGGAACTAAAAGAAAAAATAACCCTCCTGCCTGAGGCAGGCCTGATTGAGGAATTAAGGCAAACCAAGGATCCGCAAGAGTTATCCTGCATAAGAAAGGCGCTGCGCATAACCGCCCAGGCCCTGGAATTCACTAAGGACACCCTGGTTCCCGGCAAGAAAGAGATCGAGATAGCGGCTGAAATCGAGCGTTTCATCCGCTATCAAGGGGCCCAGGGGAGCGCTTTTGACATAATTGTCGCCTCCGGGCCAAACTCCAGCTTCCCTCACCATACCCCCGGCCAAAGGAGAATCAGGAATAACGAACCGGTGTTGGTGGATATAGGAAGCGACTACTTGGGATATAAAAGCGACTTGACAAGGGTTTTCTTTTTAGGTAAAATAACTGCTTACGCAAGAAACATTTACAACATTGTCTCAGAGGCGCAAAAGAGGGCGATTAGCAGGATAAAACCGGCAGTAAGCATAAGCGAGATAGACGCGGCTGCCCGCCAATTTATCACCAAGAAGGGCTACGGGAAGTTCTTTAACCATAGCCTGGGGCACGGGATAGGATTAGAGGTGCACGAAGCTCCGCGCATCTACGGGAAAGAAAATGACCCTCTTGTGCCAGGGGAAGTTTTTACGGTTGAACCGGGGATTTATCTACCCGGTAAGTTCGGTATCAGGATAGAGGATATGGTCTTAGTGACGTCTAAAGGATACGAGGTGCTCAGTGTCTCTGTCAATAAATGAAGTAAAATCAGGGGTAACAATATTAGTTGAGGGAGTGGTATACCTGGTAACGGATACCCAGCATGTAAAACCCGGCAAGGGCGCTGCCTTTGTGCGGGCAAAATTAAGGAATCTAAAAAACTCCAACGTCCAGGAAAAAACCTTTCGCGGCGATGAAAAAATAGAAGAGGCGTTCGTGGATGAGAGAAAACTGCAATACCTTTATGCCTCAGGTAACATGTACCACTTTATGGACCAGGAAAACTATGAAGAAGTAGCTATCGCCGAAGAGAGTATTGGGGATAATAAAAAATTCCTTAAGGATAATCTGGAAGTAAACGGCTATTTCTATAAAGGCGACACCCTAAATATCAACCTGCCTAATTTTATTGAGTTCAATGTCGTGCACACTGAACCCGGGATCAAAGGAGACACGGCAAAAAGCGGGACTAAGCCTGCGCAGATAGATACCGGAGCGACAATACAAGTACCCCTCTTTATTAATGTGGGGGATAAAATCAGGATAGATACCCGAACCGGCGGATACATAGAAAGGGCCGCTTAATAACGAAAGGAAGGGCGGGGTGAACATAAAAGAAATCAAAGAAATGATCAGCCTGATGAATGACAACGGGCTGATGGAATTAGAAATAGAAAAAGACGGCATGCGCATCAGGCTCAAAAAGACCGCCGCGGGCCTAGACACCTTCTCCGGGCCGATCGTGGTGGAGAGGGAGAGGGTCCCGGATGCGCAGACAAGACACTCTGTGGGTAGCGCACAAAGCGCTCCTGCGGTGAAAACCCTGGAAATAAAGGCGCCCATGGTAGGTACTTTCTACCGCGCCCCTTCCCCGGAAGCCCCGCCTTACGCGGAAGTAAACCAGGTAATTGAAATAGGCCAGGTTATCTGTATCGTTGAAGCAATGAAGCTAATGAACGAAATAAAATCCGAAATAAAAGGAAAGATCCTGGAAGTCCTTGTCGACAATGCCGAACCGGTAGAGTTCGGGCAGCCGATGTTCCTTATAGAACCCATCTAAAATTTGCGTGTGGCTTAATTATGTTTTCTAAGATATTGATTGCCAACCGGGGCGAAATAGCCCTGAGAATTATCCGCGCGGCCCATGAATTAGGCATACGCACGGTAGCTGTTTATTCCGAAGCCGACAGGGAATCCCTGCACGTGCGCTTTGCCGATGAAGCGATCTGCATAGGACAAGCACCCTCAACAAACAGTTATCTTAATATCCCCGCCATCATCAGCGCCGCGGAAATCACCGATGTCGAAGCCATCCATCCTGGTTACGGATTTCTCGCGGAAAACCCCCACTTCGCCGAAATCTGCGAATCCTGCCAGATCACTTTTATCGGCCCTACTCCGGAGAATATCCGCTCAATGGGGGATAAGATGGCCGCGCGCAGCGCTATGCAAAAAGCGGGCCTGCCTATTGTCCCGGGGAGTATAGCCGCAATAAAGAATAAAGAAGAAGCGCTCAAGACCGCCAAATCCATCGGATACCCTGTGATCATCAAGGCCTCAGCCGGCGGAGGCGGTAAGGGTATGCGTATCTGCCATAATGACCTAACCCTGATCTCCAGCATAATGACCGCCCAGGCCGAAGCAGAGGTCAACTTCGGCAATTCCAACATATATATAGAAAGGTACATTGATAAACCGCGGCATATAGAGATACAGATCCTGGTGGATAAATACGGGCATAGCGTCTATCTGGGAGAGAGGGACTGCAGTATACAAAGGAGGCACCAGAAACTCCTGGAAGAAACGCCTTCTATCGCGATTAACAGTAAGACACGTAAACGCCTGGGAGAACTGGCAATCAAAGGCATAAAAAGCATAAATTACGTCAGCGCAGGTACTGTGGAATTCTTGTATGACCAGCAAAAAGATCACTTCTATTTTATGGAGATGAATACCCGGATACAGGTGGAGCATCCGGTAACGGAGATGGTCACCGGAATAGACCTCTTGAAAGAGCAGATCCGTATTGCCGCCGGAGAAAAATTAAAGATCCAGCAGGATAGCATAGAGATACAAGGGCACGCCATAGAATGCCGCATCAACGCTGAAGACTACCAGAATAACTTCCTGCCTTGCCCGGGAAAAATTGAAAACCTGATCTTGCCCGGAGGCCCTAGAGTAAGAGTGGATACCCATATTTATCCCGGATATACTATTTCCCCGTTCTACGATTCTCTGGTAGCCAAAGTAATAACCCACGGGCATAACCGGACAGAAGCGATCAAGATTATGCAGCGGGCGCTCTCTGAATTCACTATAGCTCCCATAAAAACAACTATACCTTTTCATCTGCAGCTGTTGGCGAACCCGGCTTTTATAAAAGACGAGGTATCCACCCACTTCGTCCAGGAGCTGCTCAAAGACGCAAGCGAGAGCCAGGCATGATGCATAAAGAAGAATCCCGCGCCGAATTCGGCCTGATCAGGATACATAACAATGTCATTGCTTCTGTCTCATCTATCGCCGCCTGCGAAATTGAGGGCGTAAAGGGCATCGGGAAAAACCTGAAGGCGGGTATTTTGGGCCTTCTGGATAGGACAAACCACCCATCTATCATGGTGGGCAGGGATAAGAACGCGGAACTGACCGTCCAGATCCCCCTGATCGTAAAATACGGCTTTAATATCCCGGAGGTAGCCGCCAGGGTACAGGCTAATGTACGCCAAGCCCTGGATAAGATGACCGGGCTGAATATTAAAGATATAAATATAGATATACAAAAGATAGAGAAAGAATAAATTAAAGCTGGAGGTTGCCATGAGAACCCTGGGAATATTATTTTATACCGCGATATTGGTTTGTATCGGAATATTCCTGGTCGCCTTTGCGGTTATTTTTTCTTTTGGCCCGCTGCAACCCGTATCCCTTTCGTACATAAATAATTTCCTTAATTATGCCCAGGAAAACATTAACGCCAGGATAGTCATCGGGCTTTGTGGATTCTTGCTGACACTGATCAGCGTTTCATTTGCGCAGCTGATCTTAGGTAGGTTCCAGCGCGAAAAAAATATCGCCTTTAACACCTCTTCGGGCGAAGTGACTATCGCCCTTAGCGCTATTGAAGACCTGATCCGGCGCCTGGCCGGGATAATGCCGGAGATAAAGGAACTGCGGCCGGATGTGATCGCGAGTAAAAAAGGGATCACCGTTGATCTACGCGTTGTCTTGAAATCAGACGCCAATATCCCGGAGTTAACCGCGCGCCTGCAGGAATTGACCCGTGGAAAAATACAGGAAGTCTTAGGCATAGAAGAAAATATAATCATCAGGATACATGTAACCAAGATCATCTCTATTGATGAAAAAAAGAGAAAAGAAACAGCGAGAGAAGATTCACCGATACCATTTAGCGAATACAGAAGACTATAACTAACGAAAGGAAAGAAAAGATGGCAAAGATAGGGATACTTACCGGAGGGGGAGATTGCCCAGGGTTAAACCCGGTGATCAGGGCAGTAGTAAGGAAAGCTCTTAACGAAGGCTACGAAGTTGTCGGCATTAAGAATGGCTGGAAAGGCCTGATTGAAGCCGATACCGTCAAGCTGGACCTGTCTTATGTTTCAGGCATACTCCCCAAGGGGGGCACGATCCTGGGGACCAGCCGCACTAATCCTTATAAAAAAGAAGATGGCCTGCGTAAGGTCCAAGAGAATTATAAAAAATTAGGCCTGGATGCCTTAATAGCTGTGGGAGGAGAAGATACGTTGGGGGTAGCCTCAAAGCTTACCAAGGACGGAATCCCCAATATCGTAGGCGTGCCTAAAACTATAGATAACGACCTATCCGCCACTGACTATACCTTTGGTTTTGACACCGCCATCAATACCGCAACCGAATGTATTGACCGGCTGCACACCACCGCCGAGAGCCACCATCGGATCATCGTAGTGGAAGTCATGGGTAGGCACGCCGGATGGATCGCTATTGAATCCGGTATCGCCGGAGGGGCCGATATTATCCTTATCCCGGAACTCCCTATTGATATAGAAGAAGTCTGCATGCTGATAAAAAAGAGGCACGGCCGGGGAAAGACCTTCAGCATCGTCGTAGTAGCAGAAGGCGCGCAGTTCAAAGAAGGGACAATGGTCCTGCAGGAGCAAGCCCGAGATGAATTCGGACACGTAAGGCTGGGAGGTATCGGAGAAAGGCTGGGCCAGGAGATAGAAAAAAGAACCGGTTTTGAAACCCGGGTAAGTGTACTGGGGCATATCCAAAGAGGAGGGACCCCCACCGCTTTTGACAGGATATTGGGGACCCGCTTCGGAGTAAAAGCGGTAGAGCTGGTAAAGAATAAAAAATTCGGCAGGATGGCGGCCCTGTCCGGAATGAAGATCATTGATGTGGCGCTGGAGGAAGCGGTCAAAGAATTAAAAACCGTAGACATGGACCTCTACGATATTGCCAAGGTATTTTTCGGATAAATTCGCAGACGCCCCTTCGCCTAAGCGCTTGTTCCATTGCCGCTTTGTTTAATAAAGCAAGGAACTGCGCAGGCTCGGGATAAATTCGCGCATTGACTTACTCACACTATCGTGTTCGTAAGTCAAGCGCTCATTTAAGAGGTAGAAAAATGAGAGAGCGTATAAAAGAGATACTACTGGAGAGCATACAGGTAAAAGAAGAACTACTGCAGACCAAAATAGGCCAGATACTGGAGATCTCAGAGATCATTATTGATGCCCTGAGGAAAAATGGCAAGCTCATAGTATTCGGTAACGGCGGTTCAGCAGCGGACAGCCAGCATATTGCCGCTGAACTTGTGGGCAGGTTTAAGAAAGACCGCTCAGCGCTGGCGGCGATCGCCCTAACCACAAATACCTCAATACTCACTTCGCTTGCCAATGATTATGGATACGAGATAGTCTTCGCCAAGCAGATTGAAGCCCTGGGCCAAAAGAATGATGTAGCCTTAGGAATCTCTACCAGCGGCAAGGCTAAGAATGTGGCCAACGCCATAAAACAGGCAAAGAAAATGGGGATAAAAACTATCGCCCTTACCGGAGGCGATGGTGGGGACTTGAGTAAATTAGCCGACCTCTCCCTGTTAGTCCCATCGGGAGTGACCGCCAGGATCCAGGAAGCACATATCACCATAGGACATATCGTATGCGAACTCATAGAGCAGGCCCTGTGTTAAAAGATAAGATCAAAGGCTTAAACGCCTTAAAAAAGATAACCGCGGCCTTACAGAAAAAAGGCAAAAAAATCGTCTTTACCAACGGTTGTTTTGACCTGCTGCATTTTGGGCACGCCAAATACCTGGAAGAAGCTAGGCTTAAGGGCGATATCCTGGTGGTAGGTGTAAATAGCGATGCCTCGGTAAAAAAGATAAAAGGGGATAAGAGGCCTATCCTGCAGGAGAAATACCGCGCCGGGTTAGTCGCGGCCTTAGAAAGCGTGGACTTTGTAGTCTTATTTAATGAAGATACGCCCTCAAAGGTGATTGAGCTGCTTGAGCCTGATATACTGATAAAAGGCGCGGACTGGGACCTCAAAAATATCGTGGGCAGTGATTTTGTTTTAAAAAAAGGCGGGAGGGTCTGCACCATCAATCTGGTAAAAGGGCTCTCTACCACTAATCTGATTAAACGGATCATTGAGAAATTTTAACATAAAGATAGTCAATAGGATCATTGACGCCAATATAAACCGGGCCAAAGAAGGCTTACGCGTCTGCGAAGAGATCACCCGGTTCATCCTTAATGACCGTGGCTCAACCGGCGCGCTTAAAACAATCAGGCACGGGATCGATGGGGTCGCCAGGGCTCTCTGCCGGTATCCGGCAGAATTAACAGAGTCAAGGCAGAGCGGCAAAGATGTAGGAAGAGATATCTACGCCAACGAATTAAAAAGAAACAATATAAACGATATTTTTTGCGCCAATATCCAGCGCGTCAAAGAGTCGGTCAGGGTGCTGGAGGAATTCGCTAAACTCAGCGACGTAAGCCTGGCCAAAAAAATAAAGAAGACCAGGTATTCGCTCTATGAAATTGAAAAAAACGCTCTTAAAAAAATCCGCTCTTTACGTGATTGCGGATAACAGGACGGCCGGAAAAAGAAACATCACCGGAATTATAAACAAAATAAAAAAATCCGGCGTCGATATCATCCAATACCGCGATAAAGGATCAACCAGGGCCAAGGTCATAAAAAACGCCTTTATCTTTAAAAAGGCCCTGGCGGATACAGACATCATATTTATCATTAATGACCACCTGGATGTGGCCAAGATCGTTGATAGCGACGGAGTACACCTGGGGCAGGAGGATATACCGATAGAGATCGCCCGTCGCGTATTGGGAAAGGATAAGATCATCGGCATATCCTGCCATAATCTAAAGCAGGCCTTTGACGCACAGGTAAGAGGAGCCGATTACATCGGGTTCGGGCCGGTCTTTGCCACCCCGACGAAACCACAATACCGGCCAATAGGCACAGGGCTGATCAATAAGCTAAAAAAGAAAATCAGGATCCCCTTCTTCTTAATCGGCGGTATAGACCAGGATAACCTGACGGCATTATCTTTAAAAGGGGTAACCAGGGCCGCGGTCTGCCGGGCAGTGATCCAGGCGAATGATCCGGCGCAGGCAAGCGAATACCTAAGAAAGATTTTACATAAATGCCCACTCAATTAGAAGAAGCAAAGAACAATAATTTAACCGCTTTAATGAAAAGGATCGCCGCGGATGAACAAGTAAAGCCCCGCCAGATCCTTAAGAATCTTAAGGCGGGAACGGTCGTCATTCCGCTGAATAAAAATCATAAAATAAAAAAACCCTGCGGAATAGGATTGGGCTTGAGGACCAAGGTAAACGCCAATATCGGGACCTCTACTGACAAATGCCGCCTGGAGGATGAGCTGAAGAAGTTAGGCGCGGCCATTATTTACGGCGCCGACACTGTGATGGACTTAAGCGTAGGGCCACAACCGCGCCTGGTAAGAAAAGAGATACTAAAACATTCTACGGTGCCAGTAGGCACCGTTCCTATTTATGAAGTAGCAGTAAAGGCCGAGATAAGAAGAAAAGACATCTTGGGATTTAACGCGCAGGATATCTTTGAAACCCTGGAGGATCAGGCAAGAGATGGTGTGGACTTTTTTACTATCCACGCCGGAGTGACCAAAAAAAGCCTGGAGGCATTAAAAAAGAAACGCCGCCTTTTGGGCATTGTTTCGCGGGGAGGGGCAATCCTGGCCGGATGGATCAGGCGCCATAATAAAGAAAACCCCTTTTATGAAGATTTTGACCGGATCTTAGATATTGCGTATGAGTATGATGTCACCTTAAGCTTGGGTGACGCCTTAAGGCCGGGATCTGTCCTGGATGCCACGGATAAAGCGCAGATATCCGAATTAGAGATTTTAGGTGAGCTGGCAGAGAGGGCAAAAAAACGCCATGTCCAGGTGATCATTGAGGGCCCGGGGCATGTGCCGCTTGACCAAATACAGAAGAATATTTCCTTAGAGAAAAAGATCTGTCGTGGCGCGCCATTTTATATCCTGGGGCCGCTTGTCACCGACGTGGCAAGCGGATGGGACCATATAAACGGCGCGATCGGAGGGGCGCTGGCTGCCAGTTTCGGGGCAGATTTTCTCTGCTACGTGACCCCCTCTGAGCACCTGCGGCATCCGGACATAGAGGATGTTAAGACAGGAGTGATTGCTTCCAGGATAGCCGCGCACGCCGCGGATATTGTGAAGAACCCTCGGGTTGCGCTACGCTGGGATAGAGATATGTCTGTGGCCCGTAAAAAGCGCGACTGGCAGGCGCAGATAAAGTTATCCATTGATCCGGATAAAGCGAAACGCTACCGTAAGACTTCTCAACCGCATTTATCGGATGTTTGCACGATGTGCGGCGAATACTGCTCTATCAAATTAATGGAAGGCTGTATATAGACAGTGGCGGTGGGCGGGGAGAGTTATATTTTGCGGGTGTGGTTCAGTGGTAGAACGCTAGCTTCCCAAGCTAGAAATGGCGGTTCGATTCCGCTCACCCGCTTATAAGATAATGAAAAAAATATATTATTATATCCTGACGGTATTTATCTATACGGCTACTATTTCCGGATGCGCGACCAGCCCTTATCCAACAACGCCTGTCCAGAGTTTCGGCATGCCCGGAATATATCATCGCGTGGAAAAGGGGCAGACCTTATGGAAGATATCCCAGATCTACCAGACTGACCTGGATACGCTGGCGAGTATCAACCGCATCTTAGACGCGACAAAAATAGAGGAGAACCAGCTTATTTTTATCCCCGGGCAAAAGAAAGAAATCACCGCCGCCCTTAAGGATTCCTCAGACGATTTTATCTGGCCGCTCAGGGGCAAAGTCATCGCTTCCTTCGGACAGGCCTTCGGTAACATGGTTAACAAAGGGATCAACATCCAGCCGTATCAGAACCAGGATGTCGTTGCCGCGCGCAGCGGCAAGGTCACATTCTCATCCGAGAATTTCGGCCCCTTCGGCAAAACAATCATCATTGAGCATGGCGATGGATTCTCCACGGTATATGCCAGAAATTCCCGCCTCTTAGTTAAGGCCGGAGACGGGGTGCAAAGAGGAACCTCTATCGCAAAAGTAGGCGCCTCAGGAAGAGACAAGGCCGCTTATTTACATTTTGAAGTCAGGAAGGGGCATCTTTCTCAAAACCCCGTTTTTTATCTGCCATGACAAAAGATAACTTCTTAGACCGAAAATCTTACCTGGATATCCTGCATAAGCGCGTAAACGCGCTTAAAGACGGCTACCGCCAGAATATCGCTGTCATCGGAGACGAATCAGTAGGAAAGACCTCTATAATATTTAAGTTTTTAAAAACCCACCAGGACAACTACATTATCCCGCTTTATCTGGAGATCAGGCCGGAATCAAGGACATCATTTGTCAACAGGTTTATCGGCGTCCTGCTCTACAATTTCCTCTCTAACAGCGGCCTGCCGCTAAAAGAAGACATAGATTACCTGGTCAGGCGCTCGGAAAAATATATCCCCAAAACAACCGAGAAGATAAAAGCGATCCTGGAAGCGGTAAATAAAAGAAAGACTAACGGCGTATTCGCCGAACTGCTTTTGCTTTGCGACATCATCAATCAGGAAACCGGTAAATTCTGCGTATTGATATTTGATGAATTCCATAACCTGGAGAGCTTAGGGTTTAAGGACTTATACCGCCAGTGGCCCAAAATGCTGGTTTCTCATAAAAATATACTCTTTATCCTGGTCAGCTCAGCTAAATTTAAAAGCCAACAGATCCTCTCTAAACAACTCTCTTTGTTATTCGGTAATTTTGAAGTGTTGACGGTGGAACCATTTGATATAAAGAGCGCTGATAAATACCTGCAGGAGAGGTTCAAAGGAACACAGTTAAACCGCGGCCACCGGGATTTTCTGGCTCATTTCACCGGCGGGTTCCCGATGTATATGAATGTAGTCTGCGATGCTATACTAAAAACAGATAATCCGAACTTGGCGGATACCCTGCAAGGATTGCTCTTTGATTCTTCCAGCGTACTCTACCAGAGGTTCTCCAATTATATCAGGCGCTTTACCGATTCCGGGCACGGCAATGATTCCATATCTATCCTTTATCTGGTGGCAAGCGGGAGAAATAAGATCAAAGAGATCGCCCATATCTTGCGCATTACTAAAAAAGAGCTGATGCCGAAAATTGACCGTCTTATTGAGCTGGACGCGGTCAGCCGTAACGCGGATTTCCTAAAAATAAACGACCGGGTCTTTGGCTTCTGGGTAAAATTTGTCTATCAGGAAAAGATGCATTCTTTGACCTTTGACGAGCGTAACCAGAAAACATTATTCCGGGGGAGCATAGAAGGGATGATCCAAGAGTTCATGTTTAACGCCCAAAAGCCCATTATCACCAGGATGACCGAAATATTAAACCTCTTTGAAAATGAAATGGTGCAGTTTGGAAGAAAGAAAGTCAGGCTTAATCATTTTCAGGAGATAAAACCTCTGGAGTTTGGCAATAGGAACTTAAGACACGGCCTGATCGGCCGCTCCAACGACAGCCTCTGGATCATAGGCTTTAAGAAGGATGCCCTCTCTGAAGAAGATATTGTGGAATTTTCCAGGGAATGCAAAAAATACAGGCATAAACTCCAGAGAAAGGTCATTATCACCCTAGAGGGCATAGATACAAATACGCGCCTGCGCGCGCTGGAGGAAAAAATCTGGACATGGGACTTAAATTACGTGAATCAAATATTGGACCTTTTCTCTAAACCTCGGGTGGTGGCATGACCAGAATTGGTGTTATCTCCGACACCCATATCCCTGACCGGGCCGATAATATACCGAAGCAGGTCATTGAAGAATTCAAAAAAGTGGATATGATCCTGCACGCCGGCGATATCGCCGAGCTTTCTGTCCTGCAGAAATTAAAGAGCCTGTGTAAAGACGTGCACGCGGTATGGGGGAATATGGACCCGGCAGAGGTCAAAAAAACGCTGTCATCTAAAGAAATCATTAAAGTAGGCAATCATAAAATAGGGCTGGCCCACGGAGAGGGGCCGGCAGACAGGATAGTAGAGTTGCTCGCCTCGCGTTTTAAAGACGATAAGGTGGACATTATCGTCTTTGGGCATTCACACAAGAGTTATAACCAAACTAGGAATGGAATCCTTTTCTTTAATCCCGGAAGCCCGACGGATAAAGTATTCTCTGCTTACAACTCTTACGGTATCATAGAAATAAACGATAATATAACAGCCAGGATCATAAAAATATGAAGATGGATAAAATCTGGGCCCCCTGGAGAATAAATTATTTTAAGATAAAGAAACAAAAAGGCTGCATATTCTGTAAGGCCAAAAAGAACAATGCCGGAGACTACGTCATATTCAAAAGTAAACACTGCCTTGGCCTGCTCAATATCTACCCCTACGCCTGCGGGCATATCATGATCGCCCCCTTAAGACATATAAATAGCCTGGGGCAATTAAACCAGCAGGAAGTAATGGATATATTCGCGGCGCTTAAAAAAATACAGTTGGCCCTGGATAAGGTATTAAAACCACAGGGTTACAATATCGGGCTAAACCTTTCCCGCAGTTCCGGGGCCGGAATAACCGGGCACATGCATATACATATAGTCCCGCGCTGGATAGGGGACGCTAATTTCATGACTACTATATCCGACACAAGGGTCATTTCGCAATCACTGGGCCAGTTGCGCAAAGAACTGTTAAAATATGTTAGACCATAAACAGATCCGGGAATACGAAGATTCTTTTTTGGCGCCCTACGCCACCAAAAGCTATAAAACAAAAGGGCGCTCGTATGAGGAGAAAGAACATCCCTACCGTTCCGCCTATCAGAGGGACCGTGACAGGGTAATCCATAGCGCCGCCTTCCGCAGGCTGGAATACAAAACCCAGGTATTCGTCAACCACGAAGGGGATTACTACCGTACGCGCCTGACGCATACATTAGAAGTTGCCCAGATCGCCAGGACCATAGCCGCAAGCCTTAAGTTGAATGTAGACCTGACCGAAGCCATAGCCCTGGCCCATGACCTGGGCCATACCCCTTTTGGCCACTCCGGAGAAGAGGCGTTGAATGAACTGATGATAAAACAGGGAGGATTTAACCATAATCTACAGGGCCTAAGAGTGGTAGATTACCTTGAAGCCAGATACCCTGATTTCCCGGGATTAAATCTCTCCTGGGAGGTAAGGGAGGGGATCGCCAGGCATTCCTCTGTATTTGACAAAGCCCCGAAAATCAAGGAATTCCTCCGGGATAAGTCCGCGTCGCTGGAGACACAGATAGTAGATATCGCCGATGAGATAGCCTATGATAACCACGATTTGGATGACGGGCTGACCTCCGGGCTGCTTAAAGTTTCCGACCTAAAGAATATGCCCCTCTGGAATCAGATAAACAGCGGGATCGCCAAAATTTATTCCGGAATAAACACTGATATAAGAAAACACATGAGTATCCGGTCACTGATCAATATGCAGGTAACCGATCTTATCCGCCAGACGGAAAAAAACATTATTAGGTGGTCGATAAAAGATTACGCGGATGTAAAGAAACTGGATAAAAAACTCGTGTCTTTTAGCCCAGATATGCTAAAATTAAGGAAACCCTTACGCGCATGCCTGCTGGATAAGCTTTACCGGAACTACCGGGTAATCAGGATGAGCAGCAAGGCAAAACGCTTTATCAAGGAACTTTTTACAGTTTATATTGATAACCCCCGCCAACTCCCTGACCAAACTAGAGACAGGATACCTGTCGACGGAACAAAGAGGGCGGTCTGCGATTATATCGCCGGAATGACAGATAGGTGCGCCTTAGATGAGTACAAAAAATTATTTGACCCATACGAAAAAGTATAAAACGCTGATATCTTCTATACACAGCGTATACCGCCTGATCAACTCAACCTATGAACTAAGGAATCTGATCATCCGCCTGGCAAAGCTCTTATGTCAGATATTCAATACCAAAAACTGCCTGATAATATTACTGGATGCTACCGGTAACTACTCTACGTTAAAATGCCAGGTCAGCGGCAAAAAAAGAGTGGTCGTAGATAAAAAATCCAGGATAGTAAAAGGTATTGAAAAACAGCTCATTAAGACCCTGGGCTTGATAAAACGCAATAATATATTAGGCATCCCCTTGATCTGCGAAGACATAATCGGGATAATTATATTGAGGCGTAATAAAAACGAGCGGCCCTTTGACCATTTCGAGCAGGAATTATTATTGACCCTGGCCCAACAGGCGGTAATCGGGATAAAAAACCTGCAACTTTATGAAGAACATCAGAAGATCGTATTGGGCAGCATCAAATCGCTGGTAACGCTGTTGGACACAAGGGTGCCCCAGGAATACACCCATTCGCCGTATTTCAGTAAACTGGTGATGTCCATAGGCCGCCAGATGCATCTGGATGAAAAACAGATCGAGATCCTGAAATTCGCCAGCCTCCTGCATGACGCCGGAAAAATAGATATACCTCCGGAGATACTCGCCAAAACCACAAAGCTTACTACCCGTGAATACAATATCATCAAGAAACATCCGGTCAAAGGAGTGCAGATATTGCGGCCCTTACAGATATTGCGGCCGGTGATCCCTATCATCATGCACCATCATGAAAAATATAACGGCAGCGGATACCCCTCGCGGCTTAAAAAAGGCCAGATCCCCCAGGGGGCGCGCATCATGGCGGTGGCGGACGCCTTTGAGGCGATGGTATACGGACGGCCCTACCGCGAGAGGATGGACATAGCCTCGGCGGTAAAAGAAATCCGTAAGAAGAGCGATAAGCAGTTTGACCCCAGGGTCGTAGATGCTTTCTTAAAAGTAATTAAAAAAATAAAAACAAAGAATTACTTGCAAAAAAGAGAATAAAGAAGATATAATAAAGGCCCATATGGAAAAAACGGATAATTTACAATTAGAACTATTCTCACAAGGAGATTCTCCTGCAGGCCCTAAGGAACACCGCCCGGGGAGGGAATTCTTCACGCGTATCCGTAATTATGAAAAGATAATCCTGATAATCATATCCGTAGCCACTACCGGAATAATATTTTACTCCTTCGGTGTAGAAAAGGGTAAGATCCTGGCAGGCGCAAAGGATACTCTACCGATAAGCCAAACTACAGTCATAGCCGTGCCCGCGGGGCCAAGCCGTTTTACTCCGGAGATAAAAGAGGGGGTAAAAGAACCGCCCCCAGCAGCGCAAGAAGGATACATCATCCAATTAGCAAGTTATAAAAACAGGAGTTCTGCGGAAAAAGAAGCCGGGTTGTTAAAGAAAAAGGGATTTTCACCTTTAGTCCTAAATAAAGGCGATTACATTGTCCTGTATATAGGAAATCTCCCTACCAGAAAAACAGCTCAGGATTCTCTTCCCGAACTAAAAAAACGTTATAAGGATTGTTACATAAGGAGGCTATAAGAAATGTCTATTCACCCGTCACTGAACATATCGGAAAAAGATAAAAAACACCGTTCGGTAATGAAACGCGCAGAACGCCTGAAGATAATGTTAGACAAAGGCCAATGGAAAGAGGGAGATAATGTCTACGGCCTGCCTAAAGTCAAAAGCCTAAAGATCAAGATCAAGAAAGAAAAAGTAGAGAAGGCGGCAACCGCTACCGCCGAAGGCGCCGTAGCCGCCCCCGCGCCAGAAGCCAAAACTACGGAGACCAAGGCCGCCCCCGCGCGCGGCAGCCAGGGAAAAAAATGAAGTACGGACTGGCGATATTGCTGGTTTTATTCTCTTGTAAAGTCTGTTTTCCCCAACAAGAGGAATCATCATCAGGCTGGATCAATTCTGATAATATAAACGTGCGCGTTGACTCTACGGTAAGCGCGCCGGTGATCTGTTCCCTGAATAAAGGAGACCAGGTAGAGATCGTCAAGCGCTTCTTTGAATGGAACAAGATCAGGCTCCCTAATTCCGCCCCTTCTTTTGTTAAGAAGGATTTTATATCTACCTCAGACGCAAAGACCGGGTTTGTCACCAAAGACGTGGTAAATATCCGCTTGGAGCCCGATGAATCATCCCCCATATTAGGTAAAACTTCTAAAAATCAGATCCTGAATATCTTATCGGAAACAAAAGGCTGGTATAAGATCACCCCGGTCAATAATAGTTTTGGCTGGGTAAATGAAAAGTTTATAAATAAAACTCCTGCTCCCGAAACTAAGCCGCCCCTGGCACAGGCGTCCAAGGAATACTTCCAGACCAGGGGAGTGGTGATGCCTTATGGGAAAGTCTTAAAAAGGTCCGCCACACACAAGCTATTAACCCTGGATAACAAGATATTCTTCCTTAAAGGCAATAAAGCCAGCCTGGATGCCCTTAATTACCGCAAGATAAAAGTCATCGGCCTAAAAATAGATACCCCGAAACAAAAATATCCGCTTATCGAGATCACCGAGATGGAGGCGCTGGAATAAAAATGGCCGGGTTGCTTATTTCATTCCTGTCTTCCTTTGTGCTCCTGGTAATTGCCATGAGCGTGCATGAATTTTCCCACGGTTGGGTGGCTTATAAATTAGGCGATAATACCGCCAAACATTCCGGAAGATTGACCCTGAACCCACTGGCCCACATAGACTTTTTCTGGACGTTCCTTATGCCTTTATTACTTTTTATCTCTACCGGCGGGAGGTTCATCTTCGGCGCCGCAAAACCGGTGCCGATCAACTATTGGGCGCTCAAGAACCCTAAAAGGGATACCATCTGGATAGGATTATCCGGACCGGCGGCAAACTTTGCCCTTGCCATCATCCTGTCTATCTTGCTAAAGCTTATTCACCTTGGGTTCTACTTTATCATCGCAGACTTAATCGCGATCAATGTAGTCCTTGGGGTATTTAACCTGATACCTATTCCGCCTTTAGACGGTTCGCGCGTCTTAGCGGGGATATTGCCTGAGCCTTATGCCTCCAAATATGCCTCCATTGAGCCATATGGCTTTATGATACTTATGCTTCTACTCTGGATGGGGGCTCTTAATCAGGTAGTATGGCCCTTAGTTTCGCTGATATTAAGCATGTTGGGGGTAAACGCCTAAGATGCAAACCATAAAGGTAAACCTGAAAAACCGTTCTTATAACATCGTCGTGGGCAGCAATATCATAAGCCGCCTGGGCAGCTATATCTTGAAGGCGGGCATCGGCAGGGACGCCTACATTATCACTAATTCACCGATAAAAAAAAGATACGGAAGAAGCTTAGAGCAGGCGCTTAAAAAATACGGCTTAAGCGTAAAATTCAAGGTTGTTGCCGATACGGAAAAGAGTAAATCCGTAGAAACATCCTCCCGGGTGATCAGGGACCTGGCCCATTACGACCGTAAAAAAAAGATCTTTATTATTGCCTTTGGCGGCGGAGTAGTGGGAGACCTTTCAGGCTTTATTGCCGCTATATATAAACGCGGTATTCCCTATATCCAGGTGCCTACAACACTCCTGGCGCAAGTGGATTCCGCGATCGGAGGGAAGACTGCCGTAGACTTAACTGAAGGCAAAAATTTAATCGGCGCTTTTTATCAACCCCGCCTTGTATATAGCGACATAAAATTCCTGAAGTCTCTGGACTTAAGGCAACTGCGTGCGGGGCTGGCCGAAGTGATTAAATATGGCATCATAAGGGACCCAGGCCTTTTAACTTATCTGGAAACAAAATATAAGGATATCCTGGAGCGTAAAGAAACAAACCTGACCCATATCGTTGGCTGCTGCAGCGCCATAAAGGCGGATATTGTAAGCCGCGACGAAAGGGAAGAGAAGGGGATGCGCACTATTTTAAACTTTGGCCATACCATTGCCCATGCCATTGAGGCAGCGGCCGGTTATAATGCCTATAATCACGGCGAGGCCGTATCCTTGGGGATGCTGGCAGCTACTGATATTAGCAGATCTTTGGGTCTGATAGGCGCCAGCACACAAGAAAGAATAGAAAGTATGGTCCGCAGGATCGGCCTACCGGTTAAGATCCGTAATTTATCCGTTGGCAGCATTATTAACGCGCATTATCACGATAAAAAGTTTATCGGCACAAAGAACAGATTCGTGCTTATCGCCGGAATTGGCAAAGCTAAGGTAGTAAACGATATACCGCTTGCGTTAATAAAGAAGTCAGTATCGGCAATAGCCGGATGAGGACCCCGTCGGGATAACCGGGAAAAACTTTGGCATAAGCTATTGACAGCTCAGACAATATATGCTATATTTGCTGGCGAGGGAAGAAAAGCCACGGCTTCTCTAGCCAAAAGGTAGGTACGGTATGGAGGAAAAAAATAGGCGGTGTTTCCCTCGCATAACCCTAAAAACACCCCTGCATTATAAGGTCAGAGGAACAACCCGTTTCGATAATACCATCAGTAACGATATCAGCGTAGGCGGCTTAGGTTTTTCTAATAATGAGTTTATTGCCCCAAATACTATACTTAACTTTGAATTGAACATATTGTCCCGGATCATTCGGCCAAGCGCCAGGGTGGCCTGGGCAGTGCCCATACCGCACTCGGATAGATGCAAGATGGGTGTAGAATTCTTAGAAATGGAGCCGGAAGAGAAGGGTTCTCTTACGGATTATATCAATATCAGGTCAAGGCCGTTTTAAGGCCTTGGCTTTAAGAAAGAAAAGGTATTTAAAATGGCTGATGAACAAGTAAAGGCTCAAGCGGCACCTGCGGCTCCGGCACCGGTAGTTGAGAAACAGGCTAACTGCCTGGCCTGCGGGAAGCCAATCAAGAAATTAAAAAGATATTATCGTGACGGTAAGTTCTACTGCACGAAAAAATGCTGGATCAATTATAAAAATAAGAGTAAAGAGACCAAAGAATGAACGAAAATTTAAAATCTGGAAGAGAGAGAAGGATATACCCCCGGATCAGGCAGCAGCTACCCTTAAAGGTGGCAGCTGACGGATATAGTTTTGCCACTTCTACCCAGGATGTCAGCTGCATAGGGGCATACTGCCAGATAGCAAAATATATACCTCCATTCACCAAGGTAATGGTAAAATTGGACCTGCCCAAGGCCGCAATGGAATGCACAGGTGTTATCGTAAGGACAGACGACAAAGAAGACAAATTCAATATCGCTATATTTTTCAATCAGATTACCGAAACCCAGCGTAACAGGATATCCCGCTACCTAAACCGATTCCTTCCCCAAGAAGCCGCGGCTTAACTTTAAAGCAAAATGGGCAATATAATCAAACAGCCCGGCGTAAAACTAATCAGCGGTTTCATCTTTAAAGAAGAAAGAATATTTGCTAAGGCTGCTGGTATTTTAAAAAAACGCTTCGGCCCGATAGACCTAGAGAGCCCAGGCCTGGCCTTTTCCTATACCGATTACTATAAAAAAGAATTCGGTGAGGGCTTAACCCGTAAATTCTTAAGTTTTAAAAGGCTGATCCGGCCCCAGGAACTCTGGCGGATAAAAATCTATACTAATAAAATAGAAAAGAAACTCTCCGTAGGCGCTTGGCGCCAGATAAACATAGACCCCGGTTACCTGGACCTGGCAAAATTGGTGCTGGCTACTACCAAAGATTACAGCCACCGCGTATATTTGAACAACGGGATCTTCGCGGAAGTAACTTTATTCTATCAAGGTAAAACCTATTGCCACTGGGATTGGACCTACCCGGACTACCGCACCCAGGACTATATCGCCATATTTAACCAGATAAGGCAGATATACGCAGGACAAATATAACTGGAAACTGTTTCCAACTCAATCGGGACAGTGTCCCCAATTAAAATGTATCCAACTTATCTAGAATCACATCAAAACGGCACACTTGGGAAGATCGTAACCGGCGGCTTTGAGCTGTTGGAATACTGCTCTATATGCCCGCGCAAGTGCAAAGTCAACCGGTTAAAAGGCCAAAAAGGTTTCTGCCGCAGCGGCCTTAAGCCGATAGTATACAACTATATGGCGCACCCTGGAGAAGAGCCGCCTATCTCAGGGGAGCGCGGCTCAGGGACAATATTTTTCTCTGGCTGTAACATGAGCTGTTCCTACTGCC
>JAQTUD010000063.1 GCA_028710405.1 Candidatus Omnitrophota bacterium | reverse complement strand
CTTGGGCCGCGCCGAGGCTTATGCCTGCAAAAATACAGTTACCAATTCCTTGTTTGATGGTTTGGGCATGGGGGTGGGTTTTACCCTGGCCCTGATCTTGATATCGGGGATAAGAGAGGCGTTGGGCACGGGTAAGATTTTAGGTTATACGCTAATGAAAGGTTTTCAACCGGCTTTTGTCCTGGGGATGCCGTCAGGCGCGCTTTTAGTGATCGGTTTGTTATTAGGTTTCTTTAATCTCCTGAAGAACAGGAAGGCTTGAGGAATGGATATCGGGCAATTTCTGGCTATATTTATTTCCGGAGTATTTATCTACAATGTCATACTTTCGCGCTTCCTGGGGCTATGCTCGTTTATAGCTATATCCAAAGAGACCAAGCCTGCCCTGGCGATGAGCGGGGCGGTGGTGTTTGTTATTACCATGTCGTCGATGATCACCTGGTTGATCTACCGGTTCTTGCTTGTGCCTTTTGGCATGGAATACCTGCGCACTATATCTTTTATCCTGGTCATCGCCACCTTCGTGCAGTTCGTGGAGATGGTGGTGAAAAAAGTAAGCCCTGCCCTTTACCGGGCCTTCGGGATATACCTGCCGCTGATCACCGTCAATTGCGCGGTCTTAGGTATCGCGGTATTGAACGTGGATATGTTTTTTGTAAATAGTAAGGCCGTTCCCGGGAGTTTTGTTTATTCGGTATTCCAGGGGGTATGCGCGGGGTTAGGTTACACCTTAGCCATGTTTTTAATGTCGGGGATAAGAGAGAGGCTGGAGCTTTGCGACGTGCCTAAGAGCATGAAAGATTTTCCATTGGGTTTTGTCATTGCTTCTTTGACCAGCCTGGCGTTTTTAGGGTTTAACGGGTTTTCCCGCTAAAGTTTTTAATTAGCGGCGGGATCCCGCCGGCTATCTACGCGATTGGCGGGAAAGTTTTAATATGGAAATATTAATACCTATATTAATATTAGGGACTCTGGGTTTATTATTCGGCGTGGGCCTTGCCTTTGCCTCTAAAAAGTTGGCGGTGCAGGCGGACCAGCGCCTGGAGAAGATTCACGGTTTATTGCCGGGGGCGAACTGCGGGGCCTGCGGCGGCGCAGGGTGTTTTGGCTTTGCCGAAGGGATATTAAGCGGCAAGATGGAGATAAGCGCCTGCCGTGTCGCCGAAGAGAAGGTCAAGGAGCAGATCGCCGCTATCCTGGGCCAGAAGATAGAGAAGAAAGTAAAGAGGACCGCGCTCCTGCATTGTAACGGCGGCAGGAAGATTAAAGATAGATTTGATTATAACGGGATAAAGGATTGCGTGGCGGCTAACCTGGCCTTAGGCGGGCAGAAGGAGTGTGCCTTTGGGTGCCTGGGATTTGGTACCTGTGTCAAGGTCTGTCCTTTTGGGGCGATCAGTATGTCCGGCCAAGATCTTCCTGTAGTGGATAAGGATAAGTGTAAAGCCTGCAATAAATGCGTGCTGGTATGCCCGAAGAAACTATTTGAATTAGTCCCGGTATCAGCTAAAGTATATGTAGCCTGCAGTTCGCATGATACAGGTAAAGATACTAAGGCAGTCTGCCCGGTGGGTTGTATCGCCTGCCGGCTCTGTGAGAAGGCTTGTAAGTTTGACGCTATACAGGTGATAGATAATTTAGCGGTAATAGATTATCTTAAATGTACCTCTTGCGGAGAGTGCGTAAAGGTCTGCCCGATGAAAACTATTCAGGTGAGGGAATGATGAACATAGCGGTTTTTGCTTCAGGGAGAGGGACAAATTTCAGCGCGGTTGTCCGCGCGGTAAAAGCAGGGAAGATTAAGGCCAATTTAGCGCTTTTGGTCTGTGATAATCCCGGGGCTCAGGTGGTAGGCAGGGCAAGGCGCGCGGGGATAAAGATAGCACTGGTGACCAGGAAAGAATTATCCGCTAAAGAAGAATTTGAAAATAAAATTATCGCATATTTGCAAGAATGCAAGATAGACTTAATCGTCCTGGCCGGATTTATGTGTCTTTTGAGCTCCGCATTCGTGCGCAGATACAGCGGCCGAATAATAAATATCCATCCATCGCTCTTGCCATCTTTCAAGGGCGTGCAGGGGATAAAAGACGCCTTTGATTACGGATCAAAAGTAACCGGGGTGACCGTGCATTTTGTGGATGAGAAGATGGATCACGGGCCGATAATTTTACAGGGGGCAGTCAGGATAGAAGAGAATGATACCTTGGAATCATTGGAGGTCAAGATACATAGATTAGAGCACAAGCTTTATCCGGAAGCTATCAGGTTATTTACGGAAGGCAAGTTACGTTTGGAAGGTAGAAAGGTCACCATAAAATAAAAAGGGGCCTGACCCTTTTTTAATAAGATTCTTCTAAGATCGCCCGCCGGCTCATCACAATCTTCTTTTTACTCTGCGTGTTAAATAATTCCGCGGAATCAAAATCCTTAAAGTCGTATATCTTAAAAGTATAAGCGATAATCTTAACTATTTCCCTGTCAATATCCGCTTTTCGGTCTACCTCAGGTTTTTCAAATTTCAACTGGATGCGGTGGCGTATCTGGCCGGCAAGAAACTCTTCCCAGCTCACATCTTTGTAATCGATTAGGATCCCTTCTTTATCCCCGATTATCTCGGGAGATATCTGTGTATCCTGGATGATGCGGTGCTGGAATTCTCCGGATGAGATCAGGTTGTAGAAGACCTTTTTGATATCCAGGGAGTAGAGCGTTTCTTTTATAAGAAAGCCGTTTTTTATATCGGCAGTGACCAGATAAATAAAGCGCACCTTATTTTCTTTGTATTCCCTGACGCTGGAGAGCAAACGGAAGAGCACCCTTAAGACAGCGTTATTAGCCTTGGAGACTTCTTTGCTAAGTTCCAGGGCGTTGGATTCTTCTCTCTCCGGGATATTCTCTATGGAATATTCGGATTCCAAGACCTTTCCAGCAAATGCGTGTTTGTTGCCGGTAATCTTGAATTTGACGATGGATTTCTTGGGCTCTTTTGCCGGTTGCAGGACATCCTCAAAGGGCAGGTAGATCCAGAGGGTCTGGCCCACAAGTTTTGTCCGGGCCTCTAAATTATATTCTTTTTTACAGATATCCCGCACGGCCTGGGCGATATCTTCTTTGTTGTATGTCGGTTGGATGGAGGAGGAGCAGCCGGAGAGGGCCAAAAGACTGGCCAGGATAAGACTACTGAGCGCGGTTCTTGCCAAATTCCTTAAAGATCGCCTCAATCTCGTCATAGTTAAGTTCTTCTTTGATCACTAATTCTTTGGCCAGTTTGTCTAATATGGCTTCTTCCTTTTTTAAGACTTCTTCAACTTCTTTCATGCAGGTTTGCAGGATCTCCTGGACGTCGTTATCCAGGTTGGACTTGATATCCTCTGAAATGAAATTGGTGCCGCTTCCGGGATAATAACGGTCCAGGGCGTGGAAATTTCCCAGGAGGCCGGATTTTCCCATTCCCCAGCGCCAGACCATATTGTGGGCGATGGTAAAGGCAGAGGTAAAGTCCCCGCTTACTCCGGAGGTAGTGTATCCGAGTTTTATTTTTTCCGCGGCATATGACCCCAGGGCGCTCTTTATTTCTCCGAGGAGTTTATTTTTATCAGGGATAAAGACTTCTTCTATATCCGGGGTCCAGGTTACTCCACCGGTCTGGCCCCTGGGTGTAATAGTGATTTTAAAGACATCCCGCGTGGGGACCATCAGATACGTGATAACAGCGTGGCCTGCTTCGTGACAGGCAGTGGCCCATTTCTCTTTTTCGCTGTATCTGACCCGCCGCTTGATGCCCAGGACTATTCTCTCTCTGGCTTCATCTATATCTTTCATGGTCACCAGTTCTCTTTTGAAACGGATAGTGATCAGCGCCGCTTCTTTGGTGAGGTTGGCGATCTCCGCGGGGCTATAGCCGATAAGCATCCTGGCTAGCCGGTCGATCTTGACATCTTCCTTGTCGTATTTGATCCTGCTTAAGTAATAGGCGAGGAGTTTTTGCCTGTCTTCAAGGTTAGGCATATCCACGTAAATCTTGCGGTCAAATCTTCCCGGGCGAAGTAGCGCCTGGTCGAGAATTTTTTCCGGGGCATTGGTGGCGCCGATGAGAATAATGTTATTGTCTTGTTCCTTGAGGCCATCCATCTCCACTAACAATTGGTTCACGGTGGTGTTATGTTCGGTGGTCCCGCCAAAACCCATATCTAGGCCGCGCTGCGCGCCCACGGCGTCAATTTCATCAATAAAGATGATGCAGCCGCCTTCAAATTGCGCCATCAACCTGGCTTTTTTAAATAGGCTGCGTATCCTGGCCGCTCCTACTCCTACGAACATCTCCACGAATTCCGAACCGGAGATAGGGATAAAGGGCAGTCCGGATTCAGTAGCAATGGCTTTTGCCAGGTAGGTTTTTCCGCAACCCGGGGGCCCGAGCATTAGTAGGCCTTTTAAGATCTGGCCGCCGACGCGCTGCAATTGGGCACGGTCCTTGATCAGACTTACGATCTCCAGCGCCTCTTCTTTGGCCTCATCCATGCCGATGACGTCGCTCCACTTGATATTTATCTCTTTGCCTTCAATGACTTTCTTGGTGACTTTGGTGAAGCCGCTTTGCCCGCGCTTAAAGAACATCCAATACCACAGGAAGGTGTAGATAAAAGCGAAGACTAACCCCATTACTACTTGGAGGTATAATTGTAGGGGGAGGACGGCTAACTGTGATTCTCTCAGGTAGGACTCGGTAGTATTCCAGGCGCGCAGGCCGATAACGATGAAGAAAATAAGGGATATGACCAGCGCGGTGAGGGCTACGAACAGGATAATCCTGATCCAATATAGCTGTATGCCTAATTTAAGGTAATATTTTAATCTTCCTAGTTTCATAAGAACTTACAATATCATATAAGGATAAGTTAGTCAATTTCTATTTTTCTATCAGGATCGGGGACAGTGTCCCGATTGGAATGGAAACAGTTTCCGTTTTGAAAAAAGGGTTGACCTCTTGCCGTAGCTGTGTATAATATATTTCCATCTTTAGACCTACCGGTTATAATTTATAAAGGAGAAATAAACTATGGCAAAGATCGAGAAAGTTTTGGCGCGTGAAATTTTGGATTCCCGCGGTAACCCCACTGTGGAAGCGGATATCCTCCTGGATAATGGCATCAAAGCCCGCGCGGCGGTGCCTTCGGGGGCATCTACCGGAGAAAATGAGGCCCTGGAGTTAAGGGATGGGGATAAGAAGAGATATTTAGGTAAGGGTGTGCTCAAAGCGGTCAATAACGTAAATACCG
>JAQTUD010000062.1 GCA_028710405.1 Candidatus Omnitrophota bacterium | reverse complement strand
TCAATAAAATTATTCCCCCTCATCCGCTTTTACCTCTTACCGGTATGCCTTTAGAGCGCAGGGCGTCGGTCTTGGCTTTCGAGCATTTCATACACAGGAATACCGGCTGTGAACCGCTGCGGTCATAGCCGGCGGTCTTCACCAGCCGCCACAGATGCGATACCGCCCCGCATTGATCGCACTTGCCTTCCCTGACATGCCAGACCTCGACCGCCTTGGAAGTAAAGATGAACCTGTCTACCCAAAAAAATATCGCCCCGCCGATAAAGTTGGCGATCACCGTAGCCCAAATACCCGTCCCCATCCTGCGCACTACCAGCCATAAGATCGGGGTACTTAATTGCCAGCGCGCCAGATACAGAATGAACCGTCTCATCGCTCTCCTTTATGATTATTCTTTTTTAGCCAAAAACTTTCCCAGCAGAAACATTATAACGATGCAAACAGCTATCCCTATTGCAGCAGATATAATATAGGCAATACTAAGATTTACAAGAGGTTTTTCTCCCCAGCCTTTAAAGGCATAATCAGGGACAGGCGCGCTCCAAAGGCTGGATAATCTTTCAAGGCCTTTAGGGACATAACCGGCTAATTCTTTGATTGTGCCCATCCCCCACTCACCCCAAGCATCCCCTGCCTTAAAATATTCCGGGAGGACCAACCCTAGGGGGGAAATGAGGATTAGAACCGCTATCCCAAGCCATAATTTAGTCGTAGTTCTCATTCTACCGCCCCTTCTTGCTTCCCAAGAAGATCCGGATCCTGTTTCTGCAGGTATTTGACAACTAACGCCGTTACAACCATCTCAATCCATCCGAATACCAGTACATGTTCGCCCAACATTGCCGGGATCGACACATTTAAACCGTAAGGGCAATACAGGGATTCTCCTCCGGAAGTCTTATGTAGTAGAGGCTGGATACCAAACATAATCGCGGCGGATAACGCGGCGATATTTATAGCCACATACCCGGCAATACCGGCGGCAATTACCCGCCTGGCTGAAGTAACCGGAGATGAACCGCTAATAAGCTTATATAGGTAATAACCCACGAATACTTCCACAAACGCCATATTAAAACAATTCGCGCCTATGGCGGTAATACCTCCATCCCCAAAAAGTAGTGCCTGCACTACTAATGCCACGGTAAGGGCGATACAGGCTGCCCAGGGGCCAAGTAATATCGCGACTAAAACTGCCCCTACCGCGTGCCCGGTCGTTCCTGTCGGAATAGGCACATTAAACATCATGATCACAAAACTAAATGCCGCCCCTATGGCCAGTAATGGTACCTGCCTGGCCTCCAGCGTCTTCCTGACTATCCGTGACGCGCCTGCCCAGATAGGCAACATCACCGCGTACGTCAGGCCGCTTGTCAGTGGCCCTAAATAACCATCAGGTATATGCATTTCTCCTCTTCTTTAAAAAATTACCCCGCACCTTCGCGCCAACGAAAGTGCGGGGTAATTTGATCTCTTCCTAGAAAAACTACTTCTTCTTCAGTTTATCAATCAGTTCGCCTACAAACTTTCCGGCGATATCCTTGCATCCCAAGCCAAAGGCCAAAGCAGCGCCTAAACCTATGGAGGCCAGGACAATACTCATCGCGTCAATCAAAACCCTGCCTATCCTGAGTTCTTCCAAAGCGATCAGGATGCTGAAGGCGATAATGGCTACTTGCGCGACCTTGCTTAATAACCCAGACTGGGCCACGCCGACGTTGGCGGTGGTGGTGCGTACGACCGAAGCGACAAAAGCCGCCAGGTACATACCCAGGACAAGTATGATTATCCCACCGATAACATTAGGCATATAGGAAAGCACCCTGTCTAACAGCGCGCTTACGCCCGTCAAATTCAAAATATTCAGAGAAGAAATTAATACACCTAATAAAATTATCCAATAGATGATTATCCCGATAAGTTCCGAGAGGGTGTATTTAACTCCTCCCTTGGCCAGGATATCTTCAATCTTCACCTGTTCAGAGATGGAATCAACACGCAGCGCCCGAAGCAACCTGGTGACCGCCTCTTTGATTATCTTGGCTACCAACCAGCCGATAATAAAGATAACCAGAGCAGCAAGCACTGCCTGAAAGAATCCCCACCCTTTTGAAAGTAAATCTCTTACTGGAGAAATTATCTCCATGCTGCACCTCCTTTTTGTCAAACTTTAGCACATCCAACAGGTTATGTCAAGAAAAATCTATTTTTAGCCCATCGTAGGCGGCGATGGTCTCAATACCCAATTGCCGGCTTAATCCTTGAGCTTGTATATGCGGCTTTGCCGCCAGCATGGTCATACCGAAATGCGTAAGAATGGCCTTCCGCGGCTTGATCCTATGGATCAACTCCCTGGCATCCCCAAGGCTAAGATGGTCAATGCCGGGCCGAGGCTCAGAGAAAACTACACAGATGATCAGGATATCGCTCTTGTAGAAATCCGCCAATTCTTCAAAGTAACTGGTATCGGTAAGCAATGAAACCGTACTTTTACCCATATTGAATTTTAACCCATAAGTCTCTACCGGATGGATATGCCTCATAGAAGTCCTGAATTTAAATTCTCCGGCCTGGTAAACACTATTTTCTTTTAAAACCTCTACCCTCTCCGGAAAACCCAGGGCATACCTTAAAATAACCGAATCTTTCCCTAACGCGTCCTGCGGACAAAATACCACCCCCTTCTTCTTAAATCCTCCTTCGGTCATCGCTTCGATCATCACGTTTATATCCGAGGAGTGGTCAAGGTGCCGGTGAGTAAGGATTATGGCATCAAGTTTGGCTGGGTCTAATTTCGGCCTGCTGGAGGCGCAGCGGACAATACTGCCGGGGCCCGGATCGATCAGGATATTGGTACCTTTATAAGAGACCCATATCCCGCCTGAAGCGCGCAGCTGCTTGATCATCACGAAACGCGCTCCGGCGGTACCCAGGAATTTTATAAAATCCCCGCTATCCTCTGCCTCTATTTTTTTAACCATAGCCGCTTTAATTCTTCGTTTATCTTATGCTTCTGAGTATAATTCAGTTCAGTCTTTACCGGATCTGCCTTGCGCGCCTTATCCTTAGACATCACAAACTCCTCCACGCCCATAACTTGCGCGCCCGCTGCCCGAGCAAAGATCCTGATCTCTTTATCATCGGAAACCACATTTATCTGGGCCGTATTCCCGGCGCGCTCCAAAAAGTCCATTATCAACTCATCGGCGCTCTTCTCTTGGGAGAAGATGACTTTAAGGTTGGGCCCAAGATCATTATAATCCGCGGAGCCGCGCGTATCAGGGTAACCGTCAAAAATTATACGGGTGATATTGTTGGGGCTGCCGGTCAATTTTTTTATCCGGATCAGTTCCAGGAGGGCCAGCCTTGTGTCTTTGGCGTGTTTATTTGCGTCCCGGGTGAAGCTGGGATGGTTGGTGATGTTGTATCCGTCGATGACGTACTGTAAGGGCATAGATCAGGCCTCCGATTATCCCATATATTAATACGAAGAAGAAATTTAGAAGCGACATCGCAAAGGCCAGATCGCGGCTGACACCTATTTGGGCAAAGAAATATATGGTGGTGGCGTCCCTTAACCCTAAGCCACCCAGAGAAATAGGCAGCAGGGTTATGGCGCCGATAATAGGCAAGAATACAAAAAAGTAAATAATGTTTATTTTCAATCCCAGGGCAAGTGCGGCGGCATAAAAGCTTAAGGGTGGCATGATCTGGACCAGGACTGAAAAGAACAAATTATAGACTATTACTTTCTTATGGTGTTTAAAATAATGCAGCTCGTCGTGCAGGTCGGTCAATAATTGCCTGATCTTGCCCGCTCCGGGGGAACGCAGAAGTTTGCTGATCTTGGAGTAGACAAAACTGTTAAAGATTGTAAACAGGATGCCGACTAATACCAGAGTGATCATGCCTATGGAAAGCAAGACACTCTTATCCTGAGTATACCTCCATCCGAATAAGAGGGATAAAAGCGCCAAGAGCACCAGGCCCACGAAACCGCTCAAGCGGTCCAGGACCACTGTGGCTATAACCTCATGAGTTTTTTTTGTATGCGCGGCCAGGTCAATGCTGCGCATAAGGTCTCCGCCGATAGTAGAAGGAAGGAATAAGCTGAAGAAGTAGCCTCCGGAAGCAGAGATAATGACCCTCTTTAAAGGCAGATGGATACCTAAGGCCTTAAGAAGCATCTGCCAACGAAAAATGCAGAGAAGATAAACCAGGAAGAAAATAAGAAATGCTAAGACCAGAAGCGGGAGGTTTACGTTTTTTAAGGTCCCAAGCAGGGCCTTTTCATCTACCTGCCTGAATACAAAAAAGAGCAAGGCCGCGCTTATGGCGACTCTCGATAATATAGAGAATATTTTTTTAAATATCACCTTCATACTTTGAGTTCGTTACCGGTCAACCTCTTGTATGCCTCCAGATATTTTTCGCTGGTCTTCTCTATGATATCCTGCGCCAACATCGGAGCCGGCGGAGTCTTATCCCAGGACAATTCCTCCAGGTAATCCCGGACAAACTGCTTGTCAAAACTGGGAACGGATTTACCGGGGGCGTATTTATCTTTAGGCCAGAAACGCGAAGAATCCGGGGTAAGTAACTCATCGATAAGGATGACTTTACCGTTGTATATACCGAATTCAAATTTTGTATCGGCGATGATGATGCCGCGGCCAAGCGCGTATTCACTAGCCTGACGGTATATATCAATGCTTGCCTTTGCCAGTTTATCCGCGATATCTTTGCCCACTTGCATCTCCACATATTTACGGTCAACGTTGACGTCGTGGCCGGTATCCTCTTTGGTAGAAGGCGTGAAGATCACCTCCGGCAATTTATCCGACTCCCGCAGCCCGGTAGGCAACTTTATCCCGCAGACCGATTGTTTTTCTCTATATTCTTTCCATCCGGAACCACTAAGATAACCCCTGACCACGCATTCTACCGGCAGGGGCTTGGTCTTTAAGACCAGCATTGAGCGGCCGGCAAGCATACTCTTATGCTTTTTGAGCGCGGCGGGGAACTTATCGATATCCATACTCACCAGGTGGTGCGGGATACTGTCCTTGATGAATTCAAACCAGAAACGCGATAAGCCGGTCAACACCTGCCCCTTAAAAGGTATACCGCAGGGCAGGACAACATCAAAGCATGAGATCCTGTCGGTAGAGACAACCAGGAGATTATCGCCCAGGTCATAGACATCCCTGACCTTGCCGCGCTTATAAAGTTTGAATTCTTTAAAATCCGTGGATAATACGATGTTTTTAGTCATTTGATTTTAGCCGCGCCAGCAGAGACTCATATTCATCCCA
>JAQTUD010000061.1 GCA_028710405.1 Candidatus Omnitrophota bacterium | reverse complement strand
ACCTCTATGCCGGGAGTTTTTGCCGGAGGGGATATTGTGGGAGGTGAAGGAACGGTAATTGAAGCAATGGGTATGGCCAAGAGGGCCGCAGAAGGTATCTGCGCGTTTTTAAGACAGACAAAGTAAGTCTAACGGAGGGAAAGATGGCAAAGAAGATCGAAGAATTTATGGCGCAAGTGGTAGCGAAGAACCCGAATGAACCGGAGTTCCACCAGGCGGTCAGGGAAGTAGTAGAATCCTTGATGCCTTATATTGACAAGAATCCTAAATACGAGAAGAATAAAATATTAGAGAGAATGGTAGAGCCGGAACGTGTGTTTATGTTCCGTGTCCCCTGGCTTGATGATAAAGGCCAGATACAGATCAACCGTGGTTATCGTATACAGATGAATAGCGCTATCGGCCCTTATAAGGGAGGAATACGTCTTCATCCCAGCGTTAATCTGGGCATTTTGAAATTCCTGGCTTTTGAGCAGGTTTTTAAGAACAGCCTGACCACACTGCCGATGGGTGGAGGCAAGGGCGGGGCTAATTTTGACCCCAAAGATAGGTCTGATAATGAAGTAATGCGTTTCTGCCAGAGTTTTATGACCGAGCTCTCGCGGCATATCGGCCCGGATACTGACGTGCCTGCCGGAGATATCGGCGTAGGCGGACGGGAAATAGGTTATATGTTCGGCCAATATAAAAGGCTGCGTAATGAATTTACCGGTGTATTGACCGGAAAGGGCCTGAATTGGGGAGGCAGCCTTATCCGCCCCGAGGCCACCGGTTACGGATGCGTGTATTTCGTGCAGGAGATGTTAAAGACAAAGGGCGAGAGCCTGGAGGGTAAAGTATGCGCCGTCTCCGGCTCCGGGAATGTCGCCCAGTATACCGTGGAAAAATTGATCCAATTAGGCGCTAAGGTGGTGACCCTCTCTGATTCCAACGGGTTCATCTATGACGCCGGGGGGATTGATAAGAAAGAATTAAAGTGCGTAATGGACCTAAAGAATGTCCGCCGCGGCCGCATTAAAGATTGCGCTAATGAATTCAAATGCAAATATTTTGAGAGCCAGCGCCCGTGGTCGGTGAAATGCGATATCGCTTTTCCCAGTGCTACCCAGAATGAGATAAATGAGGATGACGCCAAGGCCCTGGTAAAGAACGGCTGTATGGCTATAGGAGAAGGGGCGAATATGCCTTCTACTCCGGAGGCAGTAAGGGTATTCCAGAAAGCCAAGATACTTTATGCCCCGGGTAAGGCCTCTAATGCCGGAGGGGTGGCTACTTCAGGCCTGGAGATGTCTCAAAACAGCATGAGGCTGGGCTGGTCAAGTCAGGAAGTAGAGAAGA
Source organism: Candidatus Omnitrophota bacterium (assembly GCA_028710405.1). Taxonomy (GTDB): domain Bacteria; phylum Omnitrophota; class Gorgyraeia; order Gygaellales; family Profunditerraquicolaceae; genus JAQTUD01. The sequence continues at coordinate 3,992 of JAQTUD010000061.1, read as the reverse complement.
AATTGCATGAGATTATGATCGCTATCCATGAACAGTGCGTTAGATACGGGAAAGAAGCCGGTTACATTAACTACGTCAACGGTGCCAATATCGCCGGTTTTGTCAAGGTAGCCGACGCCATGATCGATCAGGGGCTGGTCTGATTTATTATCAAGAGTGAATACTATAAGCCGTAGCGGAGGTTTAAACCTCCGTTACGGCTTAATTTGTTATTGAAGAAATTCCTATTTGGCGGTAGAATAATTATCCAGATAAGATGAGGCCAAATGGATAAAGAAGAAGCCCTGAACGATTTTATAAAAAGCCTGCGCATATCTCTGACTAGCGCATCCACCTACTTCAAAGAGCACCCCGGTTTCATAAAATCCGCAGAAGACTTTAAACAGAAAACTGACCACCTGCTTACTTTTTTAAACCCCATAAATATCGATTTTTCCGCCAATTCCTTATCTATGGACGGTAAGGCCCTAAAAGGCATGCAATTCTACACTGAACTGGCCGGTATATTCCACCTGCGTAAAATAAAAAGCCTGCGTATAGAAATAGGCGTGACTTTGCAGGAATTGATTGATGTCTTAATCGTCGTCTCCGCTCCCAGGAGAGAAATATTACGGCAGGGAGGGGTCAATAATATCCTGGATAAGAATATCCGGCATATCTTTATAGAGGAACTGGATTATTCGCAGTTTTTAAGAGATCCCGCGGAAGGGCTGGATGCCTGGATCTACGCCCTCAAGAAATCCATGCAGAAAAATGATCTTGCCCAGATAAATGCCTGCGCGGATAGCTTAGGGATGGTCATCGGCAGGGCAGAGTTAAGGGAATTGCTCCAGGACCAGGGTTTGAAACAGGATATCTTTGAATTATTGAGCCGGCTAAAAGATAGCGACAAAAAGAGATTCGATAATTGCACCAGGGAATTATTTAGAAATTTTACCAAATACAAAGATACCTTAAGCGCCGCGCAGATCACTGAATTAACTTTCTATTTCCGCCAGCTCAACGAAGAGGACCTGGCCGGCCTATTATGGCAGGAGTTGTCAACGGATAATAATTTTGATGTCCTGACCATGAACCTGTTCTCCAAGATCGCCGGAGAAGGCAAGGAGAAGGCGATCTCTTCTTCTTTGCTTAATAAGATAATAGACAAGGACTCGCTGCGGAATAATCCGGAGGCGTTAAAGAGGATCGACGGCTTACTAAAGAAGTCTCAAGGCGCCGATATCCCGGAGATATACCGGCATACCATGCTTGCGCTGCTTGAAGATATTTCCTTTGACAAGAGGATGTTATTTGACCGTTCCCTGTTAAAAACAAATTACCGTTTCATCCTCATCAGCCTCTTACAATCCGAGGAGAGCCAAAAGAGGCTGGCTATGGTTGCGCAAAAAGCAGGCCAGGAATTAGCTGCGGCTGCCCAGGAGGGGAACCTGGATTATCTTAAAACTGCCCTGGAGATCTCGCAGAAAGAAAGAATCAAGCGGCCGGAGTTAAAAAGCCTTTTTGATAATTTTGATAAAGAAATCTTCGCGACAGTTGAGGGCTTGGCCTGGACAGACCAGATCAGCCCGGATTTAGATTGCTTGGTAAGAAATATCAGCATCCTTAAACAGGACGCTGGTTTTTACTTGGAGAGGTTTTTTACAGAAGGCAAAGTTTCTTCTTATGCCCTGGAGTTGTTCTTTAGATTTTTCCCCGAGCAGATCGGCCTCTTTGAGCAGAAATTTAAAGAAAGACATTCCGATACTGATTTCCTATTCAGGCTTATACAACAGATCAGAAAAATAGATTCCCGCATCCTTCCGGAGATCTTGAGAAAATTATTCCCCCATGCGAATGAATTAGTGAAAATAGAGATCCTAAAATCTATGCAAGGGCTCTCTGGGGTAGATAAGGAATTTCTTTTCTCTATCCTGAAAGAGGCGGATATTTCGCTAAAGCGCCAGGCCCTGGTTATTTTGGATAAAAGCCAAGACGCCAGGGATGAGGTAATACGGATACTATTTGGGATACCGAATTTCCTGGGGTTAAAGAATAAAATGATCCTGCAGAATTTAATAGCCGTAGAACAATCCAAATATAAGGCGGCCGGAGATTATCTGGTTTCCTTGAGTAGAAAAATATACCCCTGGAATATAAGCATAGCCAGAAAGGCGCAAGAGATATTGAGGTCGTGGAATGTTTGAGAAGATTGAAGAGGCCCTGCGGGGATTATTGGCCTGCCTGCAGGTAGTCAAGTTATACACCAACAAGCACCCATTGTTTGCCAAGACATTGGATAAGGCTTATCTGTCTCTTAATGACGCCTTGCAGCAGAGCCCGGAGTTGACGCTGGGGATTATCGGGGAAGAGTTGGTTTTTGAAAAAGAGATATTCTTTGATTTAAGTAAAAACATCCGGCCGGCGATAATATATCTAAAAAACAGGGGTATCGAGAAGATAATCTTTTCCCGCGGGTTTTCTAAAGAAGAGCTGGAGAAGTTTGTTCTCTTCCTGGCCTCTCCCAAGGAAGAGTCCAGCCTGAATCCCCAGGAGCGTCTTTCGCTCTCAGGGATAAAAAATATCCGGGTAGATAAGATAAATGCTAAATCTATAGCGGCCAGCCCCGCGCAGGAAGATGCCAAAAAATATCTTGGCATATACGATAGTTCCCTGGAGAAGGCACTGCATACCGTAACAGATATATTAGAAGCAAAAAGTATTGATCACCTAAGCCTGCAATTTACCATCAGTAACCTGATGGATAACTTGACTAAGCTCCCGCAGGAATTTCTGAAGTTGATCTCAATCAAGAGGCACGACGTGGCTACTTACGCGCACGCGATGAATGTATCCATACTGGCGATGCATTTTTCCGCCAAACTCGGCTTTACCAAGGAAGATGTCTTAGATATCGGGGTGGCCGGATTGTTCCATGATATCGGTAAACTTTATATATCACAGAAGCTATTAAGAAAACCAGACCGTCTGACAGATGAGGAATTTCAGACTATCCGCAGCCACACCCTCCTGGGCGCCCAGATACTTCTTAATTACCAGGAGAGCTTGGGTATTTTACCGGTGGTAGTTTCTTTTGAGCATCATCTTAGATATGACATGCAAGGTTACCCTAAGCTGGCTTATCTTAAAAAGCCACACCTGGCGTCTTTAATTGTTTCTGTCTGCGATGTCTACGACGCGCTTTATCAGAGAAGAGGTTATAAAATGGATTACTCTCCTGATGTGATCTATAATATAATGAGCAGGGAGAAAGGCACTGCCTTTGAGCCGGCGCTCTTGGATAATTTCTTCAAGGCGGTCGGGGTCTGGCCCATAGGTTCTATCGTGGCGCTTACTGACGGCAGGATCGCGGTGGTCAGGCAGGAGAACGAAGCGGATATCTTTTTACCGAAAGTAGAAGTCATTTTCCCTGTTGATAAGAAAGAACTTATTGACCTAAAGGATAATGAGTCCGGTATTAAGATCGAACGGTTTTTAAGCCCCTGGAAGGAAGGCAAAGAGTTCCTGAGCCTGGTCTAAAAAAGGGCTTATTTACAAATCCACGCATCTATATTATAATAGCCGCTATAACTTAATAAAAAATATGAAAAATATCGCTTTTGATAACGAAAGATACCTGAAGGAACAGAGTGAGGCGATCCTGAATAGGGTCAAGAAATTTGGTAATAAACTCTACCTGGAATTCGGCGGTAAACTCTGTTTTGATTATCACGCAGCCCGGGTCCTGCCGGGTTATGACTCTAACGTAAAGATCAGGCTGTTACAGCAGCTTAAAGATAAGATAGATATAGTTTTGTGTATCTACGCCGGGGATATTGAGAAGGGGAGGGTGCGCGGGGATTTTGGGATCACCTATGACGCCGCTACTTTCAAGCTGATTGATGACCTCAGGAAATGGGGGTTGGATATACTGGCGGTAGTGATTACCCGTTTTGCCAACCAGCCCACGGCGGTGATCTTTAAGAATAAACTGCAGCGCCGCGGGGTCAAAG
>JAQTUD010000060.1 GCA_028710405.1 Candidatus Omnitrophota bacterium | reverse complement strand
TCTCTTGCGCTAGAACGTATTAACCAGGCAGAGGAGTATTTGCGAAGTTTAGGTTTTACCCAGGTCAGGGTCCGTCATTACGATAGCTCCTGCCGTATAGAAGTAGAGAAACCGGATATCAGGCGTCTGGTATCCAGGAGTAAACAAGTGGCTGCCAGACTAAAAAAATTAGGTTATAATTATGTGAGTGTGGATTTAGAAGGATACCGCACCGGCAGCCTTAACTACGGAGTGAAAAGATGAATAAAGTATATTTGGATTATGCCGCTACTGCCCCCTGTGACCCCGAGGTCCTCAAGGCAATGACGCCTTATTTCTTTGATAAATTCGGTAATGCCTCCAGCATTCATTCTTTCGGCCAGGATGCCAAAAAGGCGGTTGAAGACAGCCGCCAGACGCTAGCGGAATTCTTAGGCGCCAGAGCCGATGAGATCGTCTTTACTTCCGGCGGCACCGAATCAAATAATTTTGCTATTATCGGCAGCGCCCTTGCCAGGAAAGCAAAGGGAGACCATATCATTACCTCGGTTATAGAGCACCACGCTGTTACCGAACCTTGTAAATTTTTAGAAAAGCAGGGGTTTAAGGTTACTTATGTAAAGGTGGATAAATACGGCCGGGTATCCGCCGAAGATATTAAGAAGGAGATTACCGATAAGACCATTTTGATCTCATTGATGCACGCCAATAATGAGATCGGCACTATCCAGCCGGTCTCTGAAGTCGGTAGGCTCGCCAGGGAGCGCGGGATATGTTTTCATACTGATGCCGTGCAGACTACCGGCCATATTCCGGTAAACGTCGATAATTTAAGTGTTGACCTGCTTTCACTTTCCGCGCATAAATTTTACGGCCCCAAGGGGGTAGGGGCTTTATACGTCAGGAAAGGGACACGCCTGGAGACATTCTTACACGGAGGGGACCAGGAGAATGGCAGGAGGGCCTCCACGCATAACACTCCCGGCATCGTGGGCCTGGCTTATGCCATAGAGCTGTGCCGTAAGAATATGAAGCCAGAGGCGGAGTTTCAGATGGCTTTGCGCGACAGGCTGATTAAGGAACTCCCCCCGCTCATCCCGGAGGTTTATCTCAATGGCCATCCCACAGAGAGGCTCCCTAATAACGCCAACTTTTCCATAAAATATATTGAAGGAGAATCAATCCTGCTTAGTTTAGATATGTTGGGAATTGCGGCCTCTACCGGCTCTGCCTGCACCTCGAGTTCCCTGGAGCCCTCCCACGTATTATTGGCAATCGGCCTCACCCATGAATTAGCGCATGGTTCTCTGCGCATATCTTTGGGCAGATGGACAAAAAAAGAAGATATTGATTATCTTCTAGAAGTGCTGCCCGGGATAGCCAAGAAACTGCGCGCCATGTCCCCGCTCTACGAAGGTAAATAATGAGGCATCAGTAATGCGAGAAAAAATCCTGGATTTCCTCAAAAAGAAAGAAGGTTATGTATCCGGAGACCAGATCGCCGGCCGCCTGAAAATAAGCAGGCAGGCGCTCTGGAAACATATACAGGAGCTCAAAGAGGAAGGTTACGATATTGTGGCTGTGCCGCATTTAGGGTATCGCCTAGAATCTGTCCCTGACCGGCTCTTTCCGGCTGAGATCAGCAGGGACCTGAATACGGAGTTTATCGGCAGGAAGGTCTATTATTTTGAAGGTGCCGCATCAACAATGGATATCGCCGCCGAGCTAAGCCTAAAAGGCGCTCCTGAAGGCACGATAGTCATAGCCGAATCCCAAACTAAAGGCAGGGGCAGGTTAGGTAGGATTTGGTTTTCTCCTAAATACAAGGGGATATATCTATCTTTAATATTAAGGCCGCGGATATTACCCGCGCAGGCCTCTGCACTTACCCTGCTTGCCGCCGTCAGTATCTGTGAGGCGATAAGGGAGATAACCGGCATCACCGCCCAGATCAAATGGCCAAACGATATATTGGTCCATAATAAGAAGGTGGGCGGGATATTGACAGAGTTAAGCGCTGAAACGGATAAAATAAATTTTGTGGTCATCGGTATCGGCCTGAATATCAATAACGACAAAAAATCCCTGATCGCCGGCGCCCTCTCTTTAAAAGAGCAGAAGAAAGAGAGCATTAACCGCGTGCTGCTCCTGCAGGAAATTCTGCGCAAGATAGAAAAGAACTTAACGCTTTTTAAGAAAAAAGGCCCATCCAGCATTATTGATAAATGGCGGGAGCATGCCATTACTTTATCCCGTAGAGTAAAAGTATATTGTCAAAGCCAGCATATAGAAGGCCAGGCAATAGATATTGACGCCGATGGTGGGCTATTAGTGAGGAAGGATTCCGGCATAGTAGAGAAGGTCATGGCCGGAGACGTCGTGCATTGCAGGTAATGTAAACCAAATAAATATTTTAAGTTGACATTAGCCCCGTGACTTATATAATAGGTTCCGGGGTTTTATTATAATGTTAATATCTAAAAAAACTGTCATTGCGAGCGAAGCGAAGCAATCTCAAAGCGGGATTGCTTCGTCGCAAAAGGCGCTCCTCGCAATGACTTTAACAATCGCTGCTATTTTTGCGCTTTTTTCATCCTCTTTGGCGGATGAACCGGTTACGCTGGAGAGGATAGTTGTATCCAGGCCCTCCTCTGGAGGATATCCGGCATATGCCATTACAGGCCAGCAGATAGAAAGAAAGAATCTTGATTCTTTCTCCGATGGGTTAGATTATCTGCCGGGTGTTGATCTGCGCAGCCGCGGGCATTTCGGTATCCAGGGGGATCTTTCATTCCGTGGTTCTACTTACGAGCAGGTGGATATAGCCATAGATGGGGTAAAGTTTATGGATCCCCAGACAGGGCATTATAATTTGGATATCCCACTGACCCAAGCCGATATTGAGAGGATGGAGGTAACATCCGGCGGCCTTGCCGGCAGCGTAAACATTGTCACTAAAGATCCCGGCGCTAAGGGTTTTCAGGCGGGGACACTTTTTGGAGAACATGCTCTTTCCGGAGAAGATTTTTCTCTGGGTATGCCCGGACAAATACTGCGCCGGGTGTCTTTTGAGCATAAAGAGGCAAAGGCGGCAGTCCCCAATACCGATTTTGAATATAATACTGCCTCATTATTTCTGGCCAAGGAGCTGGAGAAAATAAAACTGGATACTTTATTCGGGTATCAACAGAAAGATTACGGTGCGGATAGTTTCTACTCCAACAATTTTCCCGAAGAGGAAGAACATACTCGTACCATTCTGGTCAAGACTGGAGTAGATTCCAGCTTTATTTCCGGGTCCTTAAAAAATAACCTATATTTACGCCGGCACGACGATAAATTCATCTTAAGGCGTAACAATCCCGGGACAGCAAATTATCATACCACTTATGTTTATGGGTTTAATTCCCGTTTTAACCTGCCTCCGGAATACCAGGGCGCGGTCTTTGGCCTGGATATAGGAAGGGATGAAATCAATTCTAGTAATTTAGGCAAACATAACCGTTTGTATGAAGCCGGTTCCGTAGATTTTTCTCCCCGCCTGACGGATAAGTTGGCGTTGGATTTAGGGGGCAGGATAGACCATTATCAGAAGTGGGGTAACCAGGAGTCTTATAATTTCGGCTCAAGTTATGATATAAATGAAAAAATAAAAATAGATGGTTCGTTTAGGCATTCCTTTAGGCTCCCCACCTTCACCGAACTCTATTATTCGGATGCCGCCAACATCGGGAGCGCTGAACTTAAGGCGGAGAAATCCGATAATTTCCAGGCCGGGTTAAATTTTAAAGATGGTTTTTTTGCCTGCGGCATAGACGCGTTTTTGAGAAGAGGCGAGAACCTGATTGACTGGACGCGCGTTGCTACAAGCGATCCCTGGCAGGTCACTAACTTAGGCAGGGTAGATTTTTACGGAGCGGAGTTTAATTCCCGGATAAAACCCAAACTGTGCTATGGCGGACTGATCCTAAAAGAGGCCGTATTTTCTTATAGCCATACTGTTGCGGATAAAAAGACAGAGGGGTATTTATCTAAATACGCACTGGATATCCTGGCCCAGCGGTATATATTAGAGATATATTCCGGCGTCTGGGGGTTGGATGTGAATTGGCAGTTATCTTATAGCCAGAGGGATTATGGAGAGACTTATTTTGTCGGAAACCTGAATATAAGCAAGGAGTTTTCCGGGAGGGATTTTAGTGTGGAGCCGTTCTTTAAGATAGATAATTTCAGCGATACAGAATACAGCGAAGTCGGCGGGGTGGTCCAGCCCGGCCGCTGGATTAAGTCAGGCCTGAAACTTCGCTGGTAAATTTACGGCTACCTTCGGTTTGTTCTCGCAGCACCGCTCCATTTTCCCCACCGTGGAAAATGTCGCTTGGTGTTTATGCTCGCTCGCCCTCAGCTTGCGCTTCGGGCACCATGGCCGCTCGCATAAACAACATGCTGCTCAAATCAAACCTCGGTATCCGTAAAGGATATATCTGTTGGAAGTCTCAGCGTGTGGCTTGCCTGGGATTTCGAGGGACGTGGAGGCAAGGAGCGGGCAAGGTTCCCGCAGCCGGTTCCTAAATTAAAAAAAGATTTTATCCAGGGCCCGGATGCGGGAGAGCGACGCAGCCGACCCGAGCGAAGCCCCGCCACGCTGGGGCGGGGCGAGCGTTCCCGAGAAACCCAGGCAAGCCACACGCGAATGCTTAATCCCAACCTTTTTTAGAGGGGAAAATGTGTTATAATCAATAATTATGAAAGAGCGAGTAGTAGTGGCGATGAGTGGGGGGGTGGATTCTTCGGTAGCGGCTGCCCTTTTGCAAGAAAAAGGGTATGAAGTTATCGGCCTGACCATGTGTTTTAACCTGCCTTCCGGAGATGCAAAGAGGCCGTCCTGCTGCGGGCTGGAGGGGATAGAGGATGCCCGTCGGGTCGCGCATAAATTAGGGATAAAGCACTATGTCTTAAGCTTTGGGAATGATCTGGAGAAACACGTAATCAGGGATTTCATCCGGGAGTATGCGTTGGGCCGGACCCCCAATCCTTGCGTAAGGTGCAACCAGTTTTTGAAGTTTGGCTCCCTCCTAAAGAAGGCGTTGGCATTAGACGCCAAGTTCATTGCTACCGGACACTATGCGCGCATTATAACCAAGCCACCGCTGTATATCTTGAAGAAGGGGAAGGATAAATTAAAAGACCAGTCATATTTTTTATACCGCCTGACCCAGGCACAGCTCAAACACACGCTTTTCCCCTTGAGCGGTTATACTAAGCCTCAGGTAAGGGATTTAGCCAGGAAATTCAATCTGGCGGTTGCAGACAAATCAGGGAGCCAGGAGATATGTTTTATCCCTAAAGATGATTACCGCTTGTTCTTAAAAGCCCGCCTGAAAACAGGTATAGAACCGGGTGATATCGTGGATACCCGAGGTAATCTCCTCGGCCGTCACCAGGGTATTGCTTTTTATACCATTGGCCAGCGCCAGGGCTTAGGTATTGCCAGGGGTTATCCGGTATATATAACCGGCATAGATGCC
>JAQTUD010000059.1 GCA_028710405.1 Candidatus Omnitrophota bacterium | reverse complement strand
CATCAGGTCGCCCATCTGGCGCTCTATGCGGCCGTAATTCTGGGTCAGGCGCCTTAAGTAAGCCTGCTGGTTGTAGATCTTCCCCAGGAATATAGCGCAGGAGAGAAAAAGGATATAGACGGTAAAACTGCCGACGATGATCAATTCCCTGGTTTTATCCCGTATGGATTTCTTGATCTGGATTTCCGGCAGTATAAAAGAGAGCCCTTTCTCCTCCCCTGCCAGGGCTACCCCTGCCAGGGCATTCAGGGAGGCATCCGTCGGCAGGCTATTTAAGCCCTCCCGGAGATGGGCTGCCGGCACGGCCTTGACAGGAATGCCTAATTCCGCCTCCAGTGACGCGGGAAAGTTAGGGATGTCGGTAGCGCCGCTTAAAAATATCTTTACCGGCTTCTTATTGATTTCTTCATTATAGAAGATCACCAGCGACTGCTTTAGTTCTCCTATAAGTTTTACCAAGCCCTGCTGGGAAGACTGGCGGATACTGCTTGAGCCTATGCCTATGCTCCTGGTAAAAAGAAAACCCTGTTGCGAAAAGATGATAAAGTCGGAGAATAAAGAATCTACATCTAGGATAATATGCATCTCCCCCTGGGTTATCTGGGCGTGGCAGTTCTTATTCACCCACTGCCACAAACCCCAGGAGCTGAAACTTATCTGTTCCACAAAGAGGCCGGCCTTCTCCAGTATCCTGGCCAGCCTCCTGATCACTTCTATTTGGACGATCGCTAAAAGCACCCTGGCATAACCCATCTCATCGGCCCCCAGGAACTGATGCGAAAAGACTATCTCCTCCTTCTTGTAAGGGACTACCCTGGCGATATGCAGGTCTATCATCTGGGCGATTTCCTTGGTGGAGCGCGAAGGCAGGTGCAGGTTTCTTACGGTGACGGAATCGCGCGAAAGGCAGAGGGTAACGCCCTTGGCCTTTATTTTTTGGCCGCGGAGCATATCAATGATCTTCTGGATGACCTGCTCGTCGGTAAATGACTCCACGCTCCCGGCGAAACAATCAAGGTGCTTGGTGCCTTTATTGACCACGGCCAACTTCACATATTGTTTGTTTATCTCTATTCCTACGGAAGTCATCATTTTTTTAGTGCACCATCTGAGTTATTTGGAAAGTGGGCAGGAGTATGGAAAGCACGATTGTGCCTAAAATCAATCCCATGATCAAAATCAGCACGGGCTCAATAAGTGAGGTAATTATAGCGATGTCCTTCTCCAGGGACTGGGTATAGGAGTGCGAGATCTCTTCTAAAACTTCGCTCAGGCGGCCTGATTCTTCCCCGACCGCCACCATCTTGACGAAGAATTTCGGCAGGCTGGTATGATTATCCATGCTTTTAGAGAACCCCTGCCCCTGGGCGATCTCCTGGCAGGCCCTTGTCAATTCTGCCTTTAATTTGGGCGTAGACAGGCTGGGGATAGAGATATTTAAAGACTTCAGCGCCGGCACCCCGCCTTTTAAAAGCATGCTTAAGGCGCGGGAAAAATTAGCCAATTCCTGGTTCTTGGTCAGGCGCTTTAAAATAGGTAAGTTACACTTTAGATAAATTATCAGGCGGCCTAAAGCGGCCCTTCCTTTTGAGTAACAAAATAAATAGTAGGCCGCCACCCCTGACGGCAGAAGAAAAATCCACCAGGATTTATTAGACATTTCGCTGGCCTTTAAAATTACCTTGGTGATAAGTGGCAGGTCTTTATCCAGGCGGGCAAAGATAGGCCGCAGGCCCGGAATGACAAAATTCATTAACACAAATATACTTGCCAGGCCGACCAGCACCAATAGCGCCGGATAGGCCAGGGCTACGAAGACCTTATTCTTTAAGTTCTCCTGCCGGACCATAAATTCATTTATCTGCTCTAAAGCCAGGTCCAATTTCCCGCTGGCCTCTCCGGTCCTGATGATAGAGATAAATAACGACGGGAAATATACGGGGAACTTCTCCAAAGACTCGGAGAATGATTTACCTTCTTTGGTGGTGTTATACAGGCCGAGGATGACTTCTTTAAAACGCGGATTATCCGCCTGCTCCGCCAGGATCCTCAAGGATGTAAGCAGGTCCACCCTGGCCCGCGTCAGGGTCGCCAATTGTTGCGTGAAACTCAAAATCACCCCCGAGGTAATCCTGCCTTTATTCTTGTTCTGGCGCTTGGATCCCCGCCTGGCCTGCGAGGGGCTTGACTCGGTAATATTGATCGGGAATAAACCCTGCGCGATTAATTTTTCTAAAGCCGCGTCCTTATCTTGCGCCTCTATTGTCCCCTCTGATAATTGCGCCAGGCCTTTTCTGGCTTTATAGGAAAATTCCGCCATTGTAACTTATTCCTCCCCCTCTCCGGCTTCGGCTACGCGCATTACCTCTTCGGGAGTAGTCTGGCCCCTCCTCACCTCATCCATCCCCGCCTCAAAGAGGGTCTTGAATCCTAACTCCTGGGCCTTCTTTTTGATCTGGGCGGCAGAAGCCTTTTCTATGATCAACTTGCGTATCTGGTCTTCCACCAGGAGTATTTCATAAATAGCGGTCCTGCCTTTGTATCCGATACGGTTACAGTTATCGCAGCCTTTTCCGTGATAAATCTTCATATCCTTAAAAATATCCGGCAGGAGCTTCTTGTCTGTCAGCTCTTCTTTACAGGAGGGGCAGATGATCCGGACTAATCTCTGGGAAATAAAGGCGTTCACCGACGAGGCTACCAAATACGGTTCAATGCCGATATCCATCAGGCGGGTGGCGCCGCTGGCGGAATCATTGGTATGCAGGGTAGAGAAAATAAGGTGCCCGGTAAGGGCGGTGCGGATGGCAAGTTCGGCGGTCTCGGTATCCCTGACCTCTCCTACCATCATGATATCGGGGTCATGCCTTAAGATACCGCGCAGGGCATTGGCAAAGGTAAACCCGATTTCCGGCTTGACCTGGATCTGCATGATCCCGGGCAGTTCATATTCAATAGGGTCTTCAATAGTAATGATCTTTACCGCTTCTTTATTGAGCTTGCTTAAACAGGAATAGAGAGTGGTGGTCTTACCGCTGCCGGTGGGGCCGGTAAGAAAAACAATGCCGTGAGGTTTCTTCATTAGCGCTTCTATTTTTTTCATGTCTTCAGGGAGAAGCCCCAGGTCATCCATACTGTAAAGAAGATGCACCGGCAAAATCCTTATGACCACATTCTCGCCATAGGCGGCAGGGATGACGGAGATCCTTAAGTCTACCTGTTTATCCTGGACCTTGATTACCGCCCGGCCGTCCTGCGGAAGGCGCCTCTCCACTACATTAAGCCCGGAGAGTATTTTGATACGCGACACTATCGCCTGGTGCAAGTGCCTGATCTGTTCCGGCACGCGCATCTCATAAAGTATGCCATCTATACGATAACGCACCCGCACGTTATTGCGGAAAGGCTCAATATGTATATCGGTAGCGCGGCTGGATATCGCCTCCGAGAGCAATTGATTGACTAACTTGATAACTGAAGAATCCTGGGCGCCCTTCTCCAGGTCATCTATCTCTTCATAATCCCTTCTTACCTGCTGGTTATCTTCTGTCTTTGGCTCTTTACTTAAGATCTCCTCTACGGTGGCCGCGCCTACGCCGTAATATTTACGCAATAACCCCATTATCTCTTCTTCGGTGGCCAGGACCCTGTCTATATCGTAACCTAATTGCAATTTCAAGTCTTCGGAATGCCAAACAGCCAAGGGGTCTGAGACCGCGATAGTCAGAAGGCTCCCCTTTAATTTTAACGGCATAAACTTATAGTGCATAGTAAACCTGGCGGGGACCGCTTTTATCGCCTCGGGTGATACCGGAACGTCTCTTAGGCTGCGGTAAAATACCAGGCCTAATTGTTCCGCCAATACCTCCAGCAATTGTTCCTCGCCGACAAAACCCATGCGCACCAGGACCTTGCCGATCACCTCGCCTGTCTTTGCGGCCTCCTTCAGGGCGCACTCTAACTGCTGCGCCTTAACCAAGCCTTTCTGGATTAACAGATCCCCTATTTTAGCCATTTTCCTCGCTTCGCTCGGAGTGTAAAGTGTTAAGTGTAAAGTTTTTAAGTTTTACTTACACACTTATAAACTTATGTTGCTATTTGTTCAATAGAGCCGATCATAGAGAATTTTTCTTCGGCGACATTATCTATGGTGCCCGACATTATTTTTTCACATCCGCGCAGCGTATCCTCAAGCGGCACATACGCGCCTTTTATGCCCGTATACTGTTCTCCGGTAAAAAACGGCTGTGCCAGGAAATTCTGCAGTTTTCTTGCCCGCTCAAAAACAATACGGTCCTGACGGGATAATTCTTCTTTCCCGATAATGGAGACGATACGCTGGAGGTCCTGGTATTTCTGGAAATGCTTGTTTACATCCTGGACTATATCATAATGCCTCTTACCTAAAATAACCGGGTCTATAAACCCGCTGGTGGATAAGAGCGGATCAATAGCCGGATATAAACCGCGCTGGACAAGGTCACGGGAAAAAACCAATATGGAATCCAAGTGACTGAATATCGCCACTACCCCGGGATCAGTCAGGTCATCAGCCGGCACATAGACCGCTTCTACGGCAGTGATAGATGCCCCGGGCAGAGACCTTATCCTTTCGTGGAACTCGCTGATCTCGCTTGCTAAGGTCGGCTGATATCCGGTTTCAGAAGGGATCCTGCCCAGGAGCGCTGAGAGTTCCGCCCCGGCCTGGGCGAACCTGAAGATATTATCCACGAAGAATAAGACATCCTCGCCTTTCTTCTGGATGGACTCGGCGATAGCCACCCCGGTATGCGCGGCTTCAAAACGCACACCAGCGGATTCATTCATCTGGCCGAAGACCATTATTGAATTCTTGAGCAATCCGGTATGCAAGAATTCATAATAGAGCTCGTTTCCTTCCCTGACGCGCTCGCCTACACCGGCGAACACGCAGGTGCCTCTTTGTTTGGTGATAATATTATGTATTATCTCCAGGATCAAAATAGTCTTGCCTAATGCCGCCCCGCCCAGGATCCCGGTCTTAGAGCCCTTTACTAGCGGGAATAACAGGTCCAGGACTTTGATGCCCGTCTCCATTATTTCAAATTTAAGTTTTAAGTCTTCTTCAAGTATCCTGGCCCTATCGGCGGTAACCGGCTGGCGGATGGGTATGTTATCGGCCTGCTCCGGAAGTTTCTCTCCGGAGATAGGCTGGCCCATGACATTTACCACTTTCCCATACAGGCGCTTCCCGCAAGGGATAGAGAGGCTGCCGCCTGTAGCCACGCATTCGGAGTTACGTTTTAATCCATAAGTGGTGGTGAGGGCGATGCAACGGCAGATGTTGGGTTCGCGATGCTCCACTACCTCCAGGACCACCTCCTTGCCGTCAAAGGTCTGGGCGCGGATTATTTCATAAATGACCGGTAAGTTCTTGACATTATAAGCGACATCTACCACCGAACTATGCACCGCTATTATTTTTCCTTTTGCGCCGTTCATCTTCCTTATCGCCTCCCGCCCAACAAAATCTTTGAA
>JAQTUD010000009.1 GCA_028710405.1 Candidatus Omnitrophota bacterium | reverse complement strand
TCTCTCTCAGGAGCCGTCTATATTCCGTAAGCTGACCGTTGAAGAGAATATTATGGCGATCCTGGAGACCTTGCCTATCGGTAGGAGTGAAAGGGAGCGCAGGTTGGAGGTCTTGTTGGAAGAACTGAATATCGCGCATTTGGCAAAGAATAAGGCCTTCACTCTTTCCGGAGGAGAAAGAAGGCGCCTGGAGATCACCCGGGCACTTGTTACCAATCCTTCTTTTATCTTGTTGGACGAGCCGTTCTCCGGAATAGACCCGATCGTAGTCAATGAAGCGCAGGAGATCATCAAGGGATTAAGGGATAAGGGGTTAGGGATCCTTCTGACCGATCATAACGTCAGGGAAACCCTTTCCATAACCGACAGGGCTTACCTGATCGCCGACGGTAAGATCCTTATCTCAGGCACGGCACAGGAACTTATTGATAACCCCCAGGCGCGGCAGATCTACCTGGGTGAAAAGTTTAGAATGTAATATTTTGAAAGGGACCGAAATGAAATTAGAAGTAAAGAAACTTGATGCCACCAAAAGAGAGCTTAATATTGAAGTAAGCGGGGATATCGTAAAGAATAAATTTGAGGATGTCTTTGCCCGGATAGCCAAAGAGGCCAAGGTCCCGGGGTTCAGGCCGGGGAACGCCCCGCGCGATATCTTAGAGAAGAAATTCTCCGGCGCCGCCCAGGAGCAGGTGCTGCGGGAATTGATCCCGGATGTCTATGGCGAAGCGGTCAAGAAGGAATCCTTAGATGTCATAGAGATGCCTGAGATCACCGATGTAAAACTGGAAGGGCATAACCTAACTTTCAAGGCCACGGTTGAAGTTAGCCCTCAGATAAACATCAAAGATTATAAAGGCATCAAAATCAATTACCAGAGGGTTAGTGTCGGCCCCGACGAGGTGAAACGTAATCTTGATTCTTTAAAGGAATCAAGGAAGTTGGAATCTTTAGACGACGCGTTTGCCAGGGGCTTAGGTTATCCGGATTTGAGCGAATTAGAGAAGGCCATAGAAAGACAGCTCTTTTTGCAGAAGGAGAAACTCCAGCGTCAGCAGATCGAAGATTCTATTATCGAAGGCCTGACTAAAGACTTGGATTTTAAGATCCCGCAGTCATTGATAAACCGGCAGTTGCAGGACCTGATCAGGCAGGCCAAAGTAGACTTGGCTTTAAGGGGCCTCCCGCGCGAGAAGATAGACCAGCAGGATGAAGCGCTATCCAAGGAGCTGGCGCCCCAGGCAAAGAAACAGGTACAGGTTTACCTGATCCTGGCTGAGGTAGCCAAAAAGGAGAATATCCCCCTGGATGAGCAGATGCCGCATAAAGTAATGGAATTATTAATGAGAGAAGCAAAGTGGGAAGAGAAGAAGTAGGAAAGTAAATATGGAGGTGCAGGATGGACATTAAAAATCAGACATTAGTCCCCATGGTCATTGAGCAGACCTCGCGGGGTTATGAGCGCGCCTACGATATCTATTCGCGGCTCTTAAAAGACCGGATTATTTTTATCGGTACGCCCATTGATGATTATGTGGCTAATATAGTTATCGCCCAGATGCTTTTTCTGCAGATGGAAGATGTGACCAAGGATATCAGCATTTATATTAATTCTCCCGGCGGTTCGGTAACCGCGGGGCTGGCTATATACGATACTATGCAGTTTGTCAAATGCGACGTGGCCACTTATTGCGTGGGACAGGCCTCCAGCATGGGCGCGTTATTGTTATGCGCCGGGACAAAAGGAAAACGCCACACCTTGCCTAATTCCCGGATCATGATCCACCAGCCCTGGGGCGGTATCCAGGGCGCGGCAGAAGATATCTCGCGCCACGCCAAGGAGATCCTGAAGATGCGCGACAGGATCAATGAGATATTGGCAACTCACGCCGGACAGTCACTGGATAAAGTGCAGAAGGATACTGACAGGGATTATTTCATGTCTGCCGATGAAGCCAAGGATTACGGCCTGATCGATGAGGTTATTGTACCCGGAAAGAAAAAATAAGATCGTTAAACGAAAGGATAAGCTATGAGGAAGAATTATTTATTGACACCCGGCCCTACCCCCTTGCCGCCGGAGGTCCGCGCGGCAATGGCCAGGCCCATTATCCATCACCGCACTCCGCAGTTCCAGGAAGTGTTAAAGCAGGCAAATGAAGGATTAAAATATGTCTTTCAGACTACCGGCGATGTATTTATGCTGGCATCTTCAGGCACCGGCGCCATGGAGGCGGCGGTAGTCAATTTGTTCTCTGCCGGGGATACCGCCCTGGTCATCCAGGCGGGTAAATTCGGCGAGAGATGGACGGAGCTCTGCAAGGCCTATGGCGTTGTCGCCGAAGTAATTGATGTGGAGTGGGGGAAGGCGGTTGATCCGGCGAAGATTCAGGCGGCTTTAAAAGCCAACCCTAAGATAAAGGCGGTCTTTACCACTTTATGCGAAACTTCTACCGGTGTCGTCTGCGATATTGAGGCTATAGGTAAGATTGTAAAAGATACTCCGGCGGTCCTGGTGGTTGATGCCATCAGCGGTTTAGGCGCGATTGATTTAAAGACCGACGCCTGGGCTTGCGATATGGTGATCTCCGGTTCGCAAAAAGGGCTGATGCTTCCTCCGGGCCTGGGTTTTATTTCGGCCAGCCCCAAAGCGTTTAAATTAATTGAGGCCTCAAAGTTGCCTAAATATTATTATGACCTGAAGAAGGCCAAGAAAGCGCTGGAAAAAACAGATACTCCTTTTACTCCGGCGATCACACTTATCATCGCGCTTGTTGAGGCGCTCAAGATGATCAAGCAAGACGGCCTGGAGAATATCTTTGCCCGGCATAAGAAGATGGCGGATGCCACCCGCGCGGCAATGAAGGCCTTGGGCCTGGAATTATTCGCGCCCACTGCCGCATCAGATGTCGTGACCGCCTCCAAGGTCCCTGCCGGTATCGACGGAGAAAAATTAGTCAAGACCATGCGCGATACCTACGGGGTGACCATTGCCGGAGGCCAGGCGGAATTAAAAGGTAAAGTCATCAGGTTCGCGCATATGGGATATATCGAGGAATTTGATATTATAGCCGGGATCTCTTGCCTGGAAAAAGTCCTGGCGCAGATGGGTTATAAGTTTCAAATGGGCTCGGCAGTTAAGGCCGCGGAGGAAGTGTTCTTAAAATAAAAGTTTAAGGAGTAGAAAATGATCAAAATATTAGTCAGTGATCCCTTATCCGACGAAGGATTAAAGATCCTCAAGGACGTGAAAGATTTTCAGGTAGACGTCAAGACAGAGCTCAAGCCTGAAGACCTCAAGGCGATCGTTAAAGATTACGAAGCGTTATTGGTCAGGAGCGCCACCAAGGTCACCAAAGACGTGATCGCCGCAGCCACCAAGCTGAAAGTCATCGGCCGGGCCGGTGTAGGCCTGGATAATGTGGACCTGGAAGCTGCCACGCAAAAAGGGATCATCGTGATGAATACTCCCGGCGGCAATACCGTTTCCACCGCCGAGCATACCGTGAGCATGATCCTGGCGCTCTCCCGCAACATACCTCAGGCCAGCACCTCTACCCGCAAGGGGGAGTGGAAACGCTCCAAGTTTATGGGAGTGGAACTCTTCTCTAAGGCCTTAGGCATAGTGGGTTTTGGCAGGATAGGCCGGGAAGTGGCTACCCGGGCGCAGTCTTTCGGGATGAAGGTCCTGGCATATGATCCGTATTTATCTAAAGAAGTCGCCCAGTCAATAGGCGTGGAGGTGATGGAGTTAAAGGAATTGCTGGCGGAGTCAGATTATATTACCGTGCATACGCCGCTGAGCGATGATACCAGGCATATGATCTCTACGGCGCAATTCGCGCTGATGAAAAAAGGCGTGCGCGTGATCAATTGCGCCCGCGGCGGGATCATTGATGAAGCCGCGTTAGTGGCGGCGATTAAAGAAGGCAAGGTCGCCGGCGCCGCGTTGGATGTATTTGAAAAGGAACCCGTTGCCGCCGACAATGAATTACTAAAATTAGATAATGTCATAGTGACGCCTCATTTGGGCGCCTCTACCGAAGAGGCCCAGGTAAATGTCGCGGTAGAAGTAGCCCAGATCGTGCGCGACGCGCTCTTAGGCAAGGGTATACGTAACGCCGCCAATTATCCCTGTTTAGAGCCGGAGGTCTGCAAGATCCTGCAGCCTTATACTGTGCTTGCCGAGAAATTGGGATCTTTTGCCAGCCAGTTGACTGAAGGCAGGCTCCTGGAATTAAATATAACTTACGGCGGGGATATTATTCAGCATGATCTGGCGCCCCTGACCATGGCCCTGGCAAAAGGCGCGCTCACTCCTATATTACAGGAAACAGTGAATTCTATTAACGCCGTCTCTTTAGCCAAGGAGAGAGGGATAAAGATCAGCGAGTCCAAGTCCAGCCGCGAGGATGAATTCGTCACCCTGATCCAATTTGAGATCAAGACCGATAAAGGCTCAAGGAAGATAGCCGGGACATTATCCGCCAATAAACAGCCGCGTATAGTCAAGATCGACGATTATTACGTGGAGGTATCTTTCGGGCCGGAGATGCTCTTTATAGAGAATCTGGATAAACCCGGGATCATCGGTAATTTAGGGATGTTGATGGGAAAGAATAATATTAATATCGCTTCCATGACCTTCGGCCGCCAGGTCGCCGGCGGGAAGTCGATCAGTGTTTTGAATGTGGATAGTCCGGTCTCAGCGGAGATCCTGGGTAAAGTAAAGAAATTAGAGAATATCATCAGCGCGAGGGTAATAAAAGTATGAAAAATAAATTAATTCGTATCTTACCGGCCATCTGTTGCTTTTTGTTGTTTGCCTGTACCTGTTTTGCCCAGGATATTACTATACTCTATACCGGCTCCACTCATGCCATGCTTTACCCTTGTAATTGCCCCAAGGAGCCGGATGGCGGTATTGCCCGCCGGGCTACCCTGTTAAAGCAGCTGACTAAAACTTACCCCCATGCCCTGATCTTGGATTCCGGGAGTTTTTTCGCCGGAGGGCTCTCGGATGAATACACCCAAAACACGCAGTTAGATATGCAGCGCTCAGCGGTAAACCTGAAGGCAATGAAGTTGATGGGATATGATGCCCTGAATATAGGAGGGGACGAGTTTAATTTCGGCCGGGAATTCTTAGAAAAGAGTATGGCCGAAGCAGGCCTGGCCTTTTTATCCTGCAATATTAAAAATATGAAGGTCTCCCCGTATATTATTAAGGAGGTCTCCGGTTTAAAGATCGGCATTATTGGGGTCAGTAATCTTTCCGCGGACCAGAAGGCAGGGGGCGTAGAATTCGCGGAAGCCGGGAGTGCCGTTAAAGAGGCGGTGAAAGAATTAAAGGGTAAAGGTATTGACCTGGTCATACTTTTAAGTAATCTTGGCCGCAGCCAGGATGCCGATCTGATTGAAGATATCCCGGGCATAGATGTGGTTATTGACGGGAATGAGCCGCCGAATACAGGAAGGGCCTCCAAGGTAAAAGAGACACTGGTTTTAGTGCCTGCCTGGGAAGGCAGGCGGTTGGGTAAAGTCATCTTAAAAATAAAAGATAAAAAAATAGCCGATTATAAAGCGGAAGATCTGCGGCTTTCAGACAAAATCAGCGACGATCCAGCTATCCTTTCTGTGTTGCCGCGCTGTTTTTCAGATAATAATTGTAAGAAAGAGGGATTAGTAGGAGAGTGCCAGAACCCCGGGGGGTTAGATTCCCGCTGCCTCTTCAGTAAGGCCGATAAAATCAGCCTTCTGGTTGTCACTTCTAAGGGTTGCCTGGCTTGCGATACGGAAAATTTAGTAAATGCCCTCAAACAGCAGTTTCCGGGCCTTTTGGTTTCTTACATCTATTATCCCGGTAAGGAAGCGGAAAAGATCATTAAAGATTTTAATATCATGGGGCTGCCGGCATATTTCCTAGATAGGAATGTGGAGAAAGAAAAGTCTTTTGATGCCCTAAAGAAGAATATGGAATTAAAAGGCCTCCAATATTATATGATAGACCCGCGCTTTGCCGGTTTTTCTTTTTTCGTGAACAGGAAAGAAGCAAAAGGGAGCCTGGACTTGTTTATCAGCTTGTATGATAAAGGCACTCAGGAATTATTAAATAATATAAAAGATTTTAAACCGGTAGTTCATTTCCTGGCTATTAAGGCTAAGGATAAATTTGAGGCTAGCCATGGCAACGCGGAAGTGGAGGAATATCTGCGCGCGGTATGCGTGCAGAAATATTATCCCGCGTATTTCTGGGATTATATCACCTGCCGCTCCGGCAAGATAGACAGCTCTTGGTGGGAGGATTGCCTTAAGGGTTTTGACGCCGAGAAGATAAGGTCCTGCGCCAGGTCTAATGAAGGGGAGGCACTCCTGGATAAGAATGTCGCTTTGAACAGAGAGGTTGAGGTTATGTTCGGGCCGACATATCTTATGGATAACAAAGAGATATTCAGTTCCAAGAGCGCGCCGACCAAGGAAGAGTTTAAAAAGATATTTAGAAAATGAAACTGAAGTTCTTTAGTTGCAAATTATAATAAACGAGGTGTAATCATGGCAAATAAACCTAAGATATACCTTATTGATGTCACTAACCGCGACGGGGTGCAGACTTCCCGCATCTGCCTCTCTAAGCTGCAGAAGACGATGATCAATCTGCACCTGAATGAATTCGGCATTTTCCAGTCGGAATTCGGTTTCCCGGTTACGCATCATGAAACAAACTATCTGAACGCTAACCTCCAGTTGGCTAAAGAAGGCGGGCTTTCTCCTTTGAGGCTGGGGGGTTGGCTAAGGGCGACCCGGGAGGATGTCAAGACTACTTTTAAACAGGTGCCGCAGATAAAGCATCTCAATCTCTCCATATCTACTTCCGATCAGATGATCGTGCATAAATTTAAAGGCAAGCTGGACCACCAGTCAATAATAGAGGAGATGTCTGAGGCGGTAAAAGAGGCAAGGAAGATGGGCGCCGAATCCATCGGTATAAACGCCGAAGACGCCTCGCGTACCAGGATGGAGTATTTGATTGAGTTTGCCAAGGCGGCCTCGGAAGCCGGGGCGGATAGGGTGCGTTACTGTGACACCTTAGGCTGTGATACGCCTTTCTCCATTTATGACAGGATAAAACTTCTTGCCCAGGCAGTTTCCATGCCGATAGAGATACACTGCCATAACGACCTGGGGTTGGTGGTGGCTAATTCTATCGCCGGGGCCAGGGCGGCAAATGATGCCGGCCAGGATGCCTACATAAATACCTGCGTCAACGGCATGGGGGAACGCGCCGGTAACGCGGATTTAGTTTCCGTGGTCCTGGCCATAAGATACGGCAGCGGAATGCAGGATTATCTTCTTGATGAGAGGGTGAATCTGAAGGCGGCCTGGAGGATATGCAAATACGCCTCTTACGCCTTTGGCGTCCCTATACCCATAAACCAGCCCGGCATAGGCGCCAACGCCTTCGCGCATGAGTCCGGCATACACGCCGACGGGGCATTAAAGGACAGGCGCAATTATGAACTTTATGATTTTGAGGAATTAGGCAGGGGTGAGCCCGAGATTATAGAGACCGGGCGTAAGATCACCGCCGGAGAATACTCCGGGATAAAGGGTTTCAGGAACGTCTATGATAAATTAGAGGTCGCCTTTAACAGTGATGCGGAGGCAACCCAAATTCTGGAATTAGTCAGGTACGCCAACGTCCACAATCAGAAGCCGCTGGTAGACGAAGAGCTGAAGTTTATCGCTAAATACCCGGATGTCGCGCGTAAGATATTTACCATGGCGCCGTAAGATGAATATAATACTAGTAGGCACACAATGGGGTGATGAGGGCAAGGGCAAGATAATCGATATCCTGTCGCAGAAGGTGGATTATATCGCGCGTTATCAGGGGGGCAATAACGCCGGCCATACCGTGGTAGTAGGGGATAAGGAATATATATTCCATCTTATGCCTTCCGGGATCCTGCATAAAGGCAAAGTTTGCTGTATCGGTAACGGTGTAGTAGTTGATCCCGCCGTCTTACAGCGTGAAATAAACGACCTGAAGAAAGAGGGCATAAATATAGGCGGCCGCCTGAAGATCTCTGAACTGGCGCATGTGATCATGCCGTATCATAAGATATTGGACCAGTTGCGGGAGACCAAGAGATCCCAGAAGATCGGCACTACCGGAAGAGGCATAGGCCCGTGTTACGCGGATAAAGTCAGCCGTTGCGGAATAAGGATGGTTGACCTTTTGAATCCGAAAGCCTTCTCTCTTAAATTAAAGGATAACCTGAAGGAGAAGAACGAGATCTTCAGGAAAGTCTTTGGCCATCCGGGTTTTAATTTTAACAATATTTATAAGGAATACTTAGGATACGGCAGGCTTTTTTCCGATTATATCTGCAACGTTTCCCTGCTTTTAAATAAAGCTACTTCAGAAAATAAAGACATACTTTACGAGGGGGCGCAAGGGACATTCCTGGATATTGATTTCGGGACTTATCCTTTTGTTACTTCATCTTCTGCCACTGCCGGCGGGGCCTGCATCGGCACGGGTATTTCGCCGGTAAAGATAGACAAGGTCATCGGCGTGGCCAAGGCATACACCACGCGCGTCGGAGAAGGGCCTTTTCCTACGGAATTCGCTTTGCGTTTCGGAGAGTTCATCCGCCGCAAAGGCAACGAATTCGGGGCCACCACCGGCCGGCCGCGCAGGTGCGGATGGTTTGATAGTGTGATAGCCCAAGAGGCAGTCTTGATAAACGGCATCTCAGAACTGGCGATCATGAAGATGGATGTCTTGGATGGGCTAAAAGAGATTAAGATATGCACCGCCTATAAATATAAAGGTAAGAAATTTTCAAACTTTCCACATGATGCCCAGGTGTTGGCTGGGGCAAAACCGGTTTACAAGGAGGTCCGCGGCTGGGATAAAACCGCCCGTAAACCAAAGAGTTACGCCGAATTACCTAAAAACGCCAGGGCCTATCTTAGCCTGCTCAGTGATATGCTCAAGACAAAAATTTCCATGGTTTCCGTGGGTTCTCACCGTAAGGATACTATTTTTCTTTAGAGGTAAGTTGTCATAAAATCCTTGACTAACATTTTGGCTTATGTTATATTGAAAAAGATATTTAACAAGTAGTCCCTTGCCTAAACACGGCAAAAGCTTCAGAAACAAGATTAAAGAAACTTTTGCCGCAGGCTTCGGGATAAATTCGCAGACGCCCCTTGCGGGGCTACAACTTACGTCATAAAACGTAAGGTATGTTCCGTAAGTTGTCTGCTCATTTAAGGAGAAGAAGATGAAGACAAAATTATTACAGACCGCATTCATAGTTTTTATAGCCATTGCTTTAACCGGATGCACTTTCATTTTTCAGAAGGGCAGGCGTTCGGATATCCAAAAGATTGAAGAGCTCTCTTCGCAGCTGGAAGAATTAAGGAAGACAAAGGGTACCTTGGAAGATAGGCTGGCCCAGGAGATCGTAGACAAGCAGGTAAAGTTGGATATGATGGAGAAGGGCCTGGTGATTACCGTTGTGGGAGACCTTTTATTTGATTCCGGAAAAGCCAAGATCCGCTCCGAGGCCGAACCTTTATTGGATAAGGTTGCTCTTATACTAAAAGAGAATGTTCCGCAATATAACGTAGGAATAGAAGGGCATACGGATAATGTCCCCATTCATTATTCCGGATGGAAATCCAACTGGGAATTATCTTCCGCCAGGGCCTTAAGCGTTTTACATTACCTGACCAGTGAAAAGGGGATCTCTCCTGAACGTTTATCCGCCATCGGTTACGGCGAGTTCCGCCCGGTCGCCTCTAATGACACCAAAGAGGACCGGCAGTTAAACCGCAGGGTGGAGATTGTGATTATGCCTCAGGTGACAAAAGTGAAGGAAACGCCCCGTTTGGAAATTCCAGAACCACAAGGCAATCTCAAGTAATCATCTTTGTCCCTTAAAGGATCCTTCATGGGAGATAAAATCAAGAATCAGCTTATCCTTTTATTGGCGGCTTTGACGTTAGTATTTCTTATTATGGCGGTGGGTTCCTGTAACAATTTAGGCCGCCTTAAGGGTGACCGCGATAAAGAGATGGCTTCCCGGATCGACCTGGAAGAAAAGATAAACAAATTCTCCCAGGATAAGGCCAGGCAGGAAGAGGAATTAAAGAAAACAAAAGAGGGCCTGGAGGCAGAGTTGGCCGGTCATCAGGCTACCAAGAAGGCCTTGGCGCAGGAACAATTGGTGAACCAAAGCCTTAAGGAAGAGTTGGCTAAGGCTATTAAACTAAAAGAAACCCTGGAAGGCGAGCTCAAAGCAGCATCTACTCCAGGGAAGTCAGATAAGGGCAGACAATGAGATAGGGAGGCAAGCGAGGGAAGGGTCCTTTATTTTCAAGAGAAAGGGGATAGATATCCCCTTTTTTATTCTTAAAATGAGGAGGTGGCATCAATGGCTAAACCGGTAAAAAATATACGTAGAACAAAAAAAGCGATAAGTTCAAAAAAGGCCACCAGGCCTCAAGCGCGTAAGTCGGCTCAAGATAAACCGGCCGGAATTAAAAAGGTGATCCTGCAGACTGAGGAATTGGCGATTGAAAGGGCAAAATTTTCTCATCCGCAAGGAGCGCCTGTGCGCCGCGCGACGCCGCAGGACCTGCCTTATCAATACGGACGGGATAAGATCGTGTTACAGGTGCGCGATTGCCGCTGGTTGTATTCCTATTGGGAGTTGGGGGATACCACACTGGGAAAATTAAAGAATGAATTCAGGGATGATTTTTATAAAGCCAAGAGGGTTCTACGCGTCTATGATGTGAGTAATATCAACTTTGACGGCCGTAACGCCCACCGCCACTTTGATATTACCGTGGATGATTATGCCAACAATTGGTATATTGACACCGCCGGCCCGGGTAAGTCCTGGTGCGTGGATTTAGGCCTCTTATTTGCCGACGGCAGGTTCGTAACTATTCTGCGTTCCAATGTCGTGCAGACGCCGCTGGAGGGCCCGAGCTGGATCACCGATGAAGAGTGGATGATCCCCGAAGATATGTTTGCCCGTCTTTACGGGATGGGTTTCGGGTTGGGGCGTAGTTCTCCCAAAGGCGCATGGCAGGAGAGGATAGGCATGGCGCTCTCTTCCGGCGGCCTGGCGTCAATGGCCAGTCCGGTAAAGAAGATGCTGAAAGAGAAGAAATTCTGGCTCTGGGTAGATTGTGAATTGATCGTTTACGGGGCGACTGAACCGGACGCCAAATTAACCGTTCAGGGGAAAAATATAAATTTGAGGCAGGATGGGACATTTACTCTGCGTTTTGCCCTTCCCGACGGGAAACAGGTCATTCCCGTCAAGGCGGTATCCGCGGACAATACCCAGACGCGCGCTGTTACCCCCATTGTCCAAAGGGAAACTAAATAAAATTTCGGAAGTCGTCATTGCCAACGCCGGCGTAAGCCAGGCGGCAAGCAATCTCATTTACGAGGAGGTAAATTGAATAAAGGTTATCTTTGTATAGTCCTACACGGCCACCTGCCTTATGTCAGGCATCCGGAACATGAGGATTTTCTGGAGGAGGACTGGCTTTACGAGGCGATTACCGAAACATATATTCCGTTAATATCGGTCTTTGAAAAACTGGTGGAAGATAAAATAGATTTCCGCCTGACCATGACCTTGAGCCCGACACTGGTTTCTATGCTTTGCGATCCCCTGTTGCAGGAGCGCTATATAAAGCATATCAATAAACTCATTGAGTTGGCGCATAAGGAAGTGGATAGGACCGCATGGCAGCCGCATTTCCAGCATCTGGCTAATACTTATCTGAACCAATTTTACCGCGCGCGCGAGATCTTCCAAAAGTATAACCGGAACCTGAGCCTGGCTTTTAAGAAATTTCAGGATTTAGGCAAGCTGGAGATCATTACCTGCGCGGCCACTCACGGTTATCTGCCACTGATGGATGTATGCCGGGCGTCTGTGCGGGCGCAGATAAAAGTGGCGGTAAGCCATTACGAGAGCGTTTTCGGCAGGAAACCCAGGGGCATCTGGCTTCCTGAATGCGGATATCAGCCCGGCCATGATGAAATTTTAAAGGAAGCGGGCCTGCGTTATTTCTTTACTGATTCCCACGGGATCCTGCATGGGACCCCGCGGCCTAAATACGGCGTCTTTGCCCCGGTTTACTGTAAAGGTACCGGGGTGGCCTGTTTAAGCAGGGATCTGGAATCTTCTAAGCAGGTCTGGTCTTCTATCGAGGGTTATCCGGGAGATTATAATTACCGCGAGTTTTACCGGGATATCGGCTTTGACCTGGAATATGAATATATAAAGCCTTATATCCATCCCGACGGCATAAGGGTCAACACCGGTATAAAATATTACCGTATTACCGGCGGCTCCCAGAATAAAGAACCGTATGTCCCGGAGTGGGCCAGGCATAAGGCCGCCGAGCACGCCGGTAATTTTATGTTTAACCGCCAGAAGCAGGTGGAGTACCTTTATGACCTTATGCAGAAGAAACCCCTGATCATTTCTCCTTATGACGCGGAGTTATTCGGGCATTGGTGGTATGAAGGCGTAATGTGGCTGGATTTTCTGATCAGAAAAATAGCCTTTGACCAGGACCAGATACGCCTGATTACCGTTCCGGAATATTTAGAAGAGAATCCCCGTAACCAGGTGCTTACTCCTTCTATGTCCAGCTGGGGCTGGAAGGGTTATAGCGAAATGTGGCTGCAGGGGCCAAATGACTGGATCTACCGCCACTTGCATGCCGCTTCAGAGCAGATGGCGCAGTTAGCCAAAAATTTTCCCAATGCCGAAGGGCTATTAAATAGGGCCCTGAACCAGGCCTTGCGTGAACTATTGTTAGCGCAGAGTTCGGATTGGGCTTTCATTATGGGGACCGGTACGCATACGGGTTACGCGGTGCGCCGCACTAAAGAGCATCTCTTAAGGTTCAGAAGGCTCTACGAAGATGTCTTGGCTGGTTCCCTGGACCAGGATTGGATAGGGGAGATGGAATATAAAGATAATATTTTCCCGCAGATAGATTATCGGACGCATCAGTAGCGTATATGATCGATAAAAATAATATCCCTAAGCACGTCGCGATAATAATGGACGGTAACGGCCGTTGGGCAAAAGAGAAAGGGTTAGGGCGCACCGCCGGCCATCGGGAGGGAGTGCGCAGGGTAAAAGAAATTATAAGCGCAGCTAAGGCTTTAGGCATCCAGGTAATGACCCTCTTTGCCTTTTCCGCGGAGAACTGGAACAGGCCCGCAAGCGAGATAAATATGCTGATGCGTTATCTGGATGATTTCCTGGAGCGAGAAGTAAACAACTTGCACAAAGACAATATCCGCTTCCTGGCTATTGGAGAGGATGAGCCTTTACCTAAAAATATCCAGAAGAAGATAAAAGACGCCCAGCGTAAGACTCAAGGGAATACCGCGATGACTTTGGTTCTGGCCTTAAACTACGGCGCAAGGCAGGAGATCACCGAGGCGGCAAAAAGATTCGCCTCCGCGGTTGCCGCGGGACAGCTCCGGATAGATGACCTGGATGCGGATAAATTCGCGACTTACTTTTATACCGCGGGGTTGCCTGACCCGGACCTGTTGATCCGCACCAGTGGGGCGATGCGTATCAGTAATTTTTTGCTCTGGCAGTTATCCTACGCGGAATTATATTTCCCCGGTAAATATTGGCCGGATTTTAAGAGCGAAGACTTGGAAGAGGCGATCCAAGAGTACCAGAGAAGAGAAAGAAGGTTCGGCGGTGTTAAAGAGGGTAATTAGCGGTGTAGTACTTATCGGTATAATTTGGGGCGCGGTGATAATTGATTGGGTCTGCGGCCTGGTGATCGCTGCTTTTGCCATTGCCGGCCTATATGAATTTTTCACCATGCTGGAGAAGAAGGGGCTGAACTTATATAAATATTTCGGCATCGGCATGGGCGCGGTGATCCCGGTATCGCTAGTCCTGCGATTTGAACTGACTAAAAGTTGGGAATTCCTGTTCGTTGTCCTGGCTTTGTTATTCCTGATAATTATGCAGTTTAAGCGCAGGCAGAATAACGGGGCGATAATAGATATTTCTACGACACTTTTTGGCATATTGTATGTTTCCTGGTTTTTCAGCTTCTTGATCAAGATCAGGTATATGCCGTCGGGTTTGGGGCTATTGGTCTCGGTATTATTGATCACCAAATTAGGGGATATCGGGGCTTATTTTATCGGCTCCAGGTTTGGCAAGACGCCGCTTCTGCCGCGGGTCAGCCCCAAGAAGACCGTGGAAGGCTCGATCGCCGGCCTTGTATTCAGCGTATTTGGGGCTTTGATCAGCGCGCCATTTTTAAAGTTTAACTTTTTTCATCTTATATTTTTAGGGCTTTCTTTCGGTATCCTTGGCCAGCTCGGCGACCTCTCGGAATCCCTGATCAAGCGCGATTGTCAGGTGAAGGATTCCGGGAAGCTTATACCGGGTATGGGCGGAGTCCTGGATGAGATTGACAGTTTGCTTTTTACCGCACCGGTATTCTACCTTTATCTGAGCGCGGTCTTAAAAATTTAAAGATGCAGCATATAGCGATATTAGGCTCTACCGGCTCCATAGGCCAGCATACCTTAGAGGTAGTCAGGCGTTTCCCGGAGAAATTCCGCGTCTTAGGCCTAAGCGCTAATTCCAATATCGCTCTTTTGTCAAGACAGGTAAAAGAATTCAGGCCGTGTTTTGTTGCTATCGCCGATAGCCGCGCGGCAGAAGATTTTGTTTCTAAATTCGGTGCTAAAGGAATAAGGCTCTTTGCCGGCCAGCATGCCGCAGGCGAGATGGTCAAAGATAGCAGGCTGGATAAAGTGGTCGTGGCCACCAGCGGTTCCGCCGCCCTGGCGCCGCTATTGTCAGCAATAGAGAGCGGTAAGGATATCGCCCTGGCCAATAAAGAAGCCTTGGTTATGGCCGGCCCGATAATTATGCGCCGGGCGCGCCGGAAAAAAGTAAAGATCCTGCCTATAGACAGCGAGCAGTCGGCGATATGGCAATGCTTGGATAAACAGCCGTCTTTTAAATTAAAGAAGATATATCTTACCGCCTCCGGCGGGCCTTTCCGGCAGATGCCCAAAGAAGGGTTAAAAAAGGTTTCTCTGCGGCAGGTGCTTGATCATCCCCGCTGGAAGATGGGCAAGAAGATCAGCGTGGATTCGGCAACCATGATGAATAAGGGGCTGGAGCTCCTGGAGGCAATGTTCTTATTCAACGTGCCGGCAGAAAAAATAAAGATCCTGATACATCCGCAGGCGATAGTGCATTCAATGGTAGAGTTTGTAGACGGCTCAGTCCTGGCGCAGCTTTCACGGACTGATATGCGCATCCCTATTCAGTACGCGCTCTCGTATCCCGAAAGACTGAGCAATCCTTTACCCGGCATTGATTTTTATAAATTAAAGGAATTGGATTTTCAAAGCCCGGATTTTAAAAAATTTCCCTGTTTAGGCCTGGCCTTGCGCGTAGCCGCCCAGTTGGGCACCGCGCCGTGTGTCTTGAACGCCGCTAATGAGGCCTGCGTGGAAGAATTTTTAAAAGGCAAGCTCAGATTTACCGCGATCCCGGAAATTATAGAGAAGGTGTTAGGCAGGCACCATAACCGTAAGGAACCTGTCTTAGAGGATATACTCTCCGCCGATACCTGGGCAAAGGCCCAGGCGCGCCGGATCATCGCCCGGTCAAATTAGAGGGTAGAAACTATGATAAATATTTTAATTTTTATTTTCATCTTAAGCCTGATGATCATCGTCCATGAGCTCGGGCATTACCTGGCGGCCCGGCGCGTAGGGGTGCGGGTGGAGAAGTTTTCCCTGGGTTTTGGCCCGTTGCTTTTTAACAGGAAGAAAAATGATACGCAATATTGTATCAGCGCCATCCCCCTGGGGGGGTTTGTAAAACTGGCAGGGGATAACCCCCAGGAATATAAAGGCCAGCCTGATGAGTATTTCTCTAAGCCCGTGGGGAAACGTTTTCAGATAATATTTTTCGGGCCTCTGCTGAATTATCTCCTGGGTTTTATTTTTTTCTGGTTTATCTTCTTTGCCGGATACCCCACGCTTACTACTGAAATAGGCACCCTTTTGGAGGGATACGGCGCCAAGCAGGCAGGCCTGGCAACTGGGGATAAAATTATTTCTATTGATGGGAAGAATGTCCGGAATTGGGAGGAATTGCAGGCCCAGATACAGAGTAAAAAAGGCGCCGCTGGAGTAAGCCTGGTTGTTGTAAGGCAGGAGAAGGAATTTAATATAGATGTCCCGCTTAAGGCAAAAGAAGTTGAGAATGTATTTGGTAAAAAGATCAACATGGGATTGATCGGTATAACCCCCGCGGATAAGATCATAAAGGTACGGCATGGGTTCTTTGCTTCTTTCTTCCTGGGGGCGAAAAAAACCTTAGACTTGACGGTGATGACATACCAGGGCCTCTGGTATATGGCCACCGGAAAGTTATCCATGCGCGAATCAGTGACCGGCCCATTAGGCATATTCTATATTACCTCTAAGGCCGCGGGAGCGGGTATAATCGTATTGATGCATTTGGTGGCGATCTTAAGCGTGAGTTTGGCTATTTTTAACCTCCTGCCTCTACCGGTCTTGGACGGCGGGCATATTTTATTGCTGGGATTAGAAAAAGTCAGGGGCAAGGGTTTAAGTATAAAAAGCGAGCAGGTCTTTACGCAAATAGGAACTACCTTGATCATTTCTCTGGCGATCTTAGTCACTTACAATGATATCGTCAGGTTCTTTGGGGATAAGATAAGTAATTTTTTCAAGTGAAATAATTATGCGCGTATTAAGACGCAAAACCAGGGTAGTAAAAGTAGGCGGGATTTTGATCGGCGGGAATAATCCCGTCGTGATACAGTCAATGTCCAAGACTAAAACCTCCGATGTGGAGAAGACAGTCAGGCAGATTGGCCAGTTGACCGCGGCCGGCTGCGAAATAGTACGGGTAGCGGTAAAAGATAGCCTGGACGCGCGCGCGATTAAAAAGATCAAAGCCAAAATAAAAATTCCCCTGGTGGCGGATATTCATTTCAACTCGCGCCTGGCCCTGGAGGCGATAGATAGCGGGGCGGACAAGATCCGGTTGAACCCTGGGAATATCTATAAAAAAGAAGAGGTCAGGGACGTGGTCAGCGCGGCTAAATCCGCCGGAATACCTATACGCGTGGGGGTCAACTCCGGGTCAATAAGGGGCCACCAAGTCACCAAGTCACCAAGTCACCAGTCAGCGGCCCAGAGGATGGTAAAGAGCGCGCTGGAGTATATAAAAATTATAGAAGGGTTTAAGTTTTATGATATCGTAGTTTCTCTTAAGGGCTCCAATATTTTTGATACTATGGAGGCATATCGAGATATAGCTAATCGTTGCGATTATCCTCTGCATTTAGGGGTAACTGCTACCGGTGCCCCTTATCAGGGGGCGATAAAGACGAGTATTGTTTTAGGGGCGCTGCTTTTAGAGGGGATAGGGGATACCATTAGAGTTTCTCTTACGGATAAGCCGGCGCAGGAGGTATTTGCCGCCCGGGCGATATTGGGATCATTGGGCCTGCGCCACTTCGGGCCGGAGATTATCAGTTGTCCTACCTGCGGCCGCTGTGAAGTTGATCTAATTAAAGCGGTAAAAGATTTAGAAAGCAAACTATCGACTACCGGCCATAGACTATCGGCCCGGCCATTGAAGTTGGCCGTAATGGGGTGCGTGGTCAACGGACCGGGAGAAGCCAAAGAAGCTGATATCGGTATTGCCTTTGGTAAAAAAGAGGGGCTTTTGTTTAAAAAAGGCAAACCCGCAGGTAAGGTTCCTTTCGCAGGTTTTCTTGATGTGTTGTTAAAAGAAACGGAGAGGCTTTGATGTCTATTAAGGCGATCAAGGAAAAGATCAGGCAGCGGGCCATCAGCCGTTACAGCAGCATGCTCTCTGCGGATAAGATAGACGAAAACGCTGTTAAAGATATGCTGGAGCGTGTTGCCGCGGAGGTCATCGGCCACGAGCAAATAAGTATCCCGGACGAAGAAAAAAATAAAATAATCTGTGATCTCTATGACGAATTTATCGGGTTGGGGCCGATAGAAGATTTTTTAAAGGACAACCAGGTGACTGAGATTATGATCAACGGCCACAAAAATGCCTATGTGGAGCGTGCCGGTCAGAGAGAAGTCGTCGATATGGCCCTTGATGACGAACGGCGCCTTATGCAGATAATATATAAGATACTTACGGGCAAACGGCGCCGCGTTGATGAAACCAACCCCTATACGGAGGTAGCCATAAGAGACGGTTCGCGGGTAAATATCGTTATACCGCCTTTGGCCGTTGACGGCCCGGTCATCACCATAAGGAAATTCTCCAAAGAGATAAAGGTCATTGAAGATCTGATTTCGCTCGGTACGCTGGACAGGCGGATGGCGGATTTTCTGATCGCCGCGATAAAGGCCAAGTTGAATATTATATTCAGCGGCGCCACCGGCGCCGGAAAAACCACCGCTCTTAATGTGCTCTCTTCCTATATATCGGACAAGGAAAGGATTATTACCATAGAGGATACCGTAGAGTTACGCCTGGCTCAGGAACATGTGGTGAGGCTTGAGGCAAGACAGGTTAATATTGAAGGTAAGGGCGCTATCAGCATCAGAGAGCTTTTTAAAAATTCTTTGCGTATGCGTCCGGACAGAATAATAATCGGTGAGATCAGGGGGTCTGAGGCCCTGGATATGCTGCAGGCAATCTGTTCCGGGCATACCGGTTCGCTTGCGGTTGTTCACGCCAATTCTCCGCAGGATGTCATCTCCAGGCTTGAGATGATGATCTTGACTTCCGGTATCATGATCACGACCGAGGTGATCCATCGGCAGATCGCCAACGCCATTAATATCATCATTCAGCATACTCAGTTTTCCGACGGCTCAAGAAAAATTACCAATATTTCGCAGGTAAACGGATTAAGGGACGGCCGCGTTGTGCTGGAGGACGTATTTGTTTACGAGATGAAAGGTATAGATGCCTCAGGTAAAGTAGAAGGCGCCTGGCGCGCTACAGGGGTTGTGCCGGCATTCGGTAGTATATTTAAAAAAGCCGGCATAGATCTGCCACAGGATATTTTTCAGAAAGGTTAAGAGATGCTCTGGTCAAAGACGATGATCCCTACTTTAAAAGAGGTCCCTCAGGAGGCCGAGACCATTAGCCATCAGTTGATGCTGCGCGCGGGTCTAGTGCGTATGCTGATGGCGGGGGTATATTCATATCTTCCTTTGGGCCTGAAGGTATTGAATAACATAGAGAATATCATCCGCCAGGAGATGGATTCTTGCGCTGGCGCGCAGGTCCTCTTGCCGGCTTTACAGCCTCTGGAGCTATGGCAGAAGACGGGACGTGATAAGGATATCGGGCAGGTGATGTTCAGGTTTGTGGACCGCCGAGGCAGGAAGGTTTGCCTGGGGCCGACCCATGAAGAGATTATCACTGAGCTTGCCCGCGGGCATATCTTCAGTTACAAGCAGTTACCTTTATTATTGTATCAAATCCAGACTAAGTTCAGGGATGAGATCCGGCCGCGTTTCGGGTTGATCCGTTCCTGTGAATTTATTATGAAAGACGCCTACAGTTTTGATAAGGATGAGGCGGGTTTAGATAAGAATTATAAGGCGATGTACGAGGCTTACTTGCGGATATTTAAAAGATGCGGCCTTCAGGTGCTGATCACTGAGGCCGATTCCGGGGTAATGGGGGGGAAAGTTTCGCATGAATTTATGGTGCCTGCCAAAGACGGGGAAGACGCTGTTTCTTTATGCCCGCAGTGTAAGACCGCGGCAACTTTCAAGGAAGAGGCGGGCCTGAATTGTCCGAAGTGTAAAGCCGAGATCTCAAAAGTTAATTGCATTGAGATCGGGCATATCTTTAAACTGGGGACAAAATATAGCGCCGCGCTTGGCGCGAATTTCCTGAGCGCGCAAGGAAAACAGGAACCTTTGATCATGGGTTGTTACGGCATAGGGGTTTCCCGGTTGATCCCGGCGATCATTGAACAGAATAATGACCCGGACGGGATCATCTGGCCAAAAGAGATCACTCCTTACGAGGTTTTAGTGATCGCCCTGGATACGACCAAGCCTAAGATCATGGAATTAGCCGAAGATATCTACCGTAAATTAAATGACCTGGGCTTAAAAGTCCTCTTTGATGACCGCGACGAACGCGCCGGTGTCAAATTCAAAGATGCTGACCTGCTGGGTATCCCTCTTCAGGTAATTATCGGGAAAGGCGCCCTGGAGGGTAATACCATAGAATTAAAATTACGTAAGACTAAAGAAAAGATCATCGGGGCCCAGGAAGAGGTTTATAAGAAGATAAAAGAAATCATCATCCCGACGCCCTAACAGAATCGTCAGGGGTTGTCGGGATTCCGCAGATTTGGATAAGGATGCTTCAATGGATAGGGACGCGGTTATAGAAGAATTAAGGAAACTGATCGGCAGTTACCTGGAGTCTCAGGATAGGGAGTTCATAGATCTTATCTACAGGTACGAAGGAAGCGACCTGGTGTTGCGTGTGCTGGTTGATAAGCCTGAAGGCGGTATCAGCCTGGATGAATGCGCCAGGCACAACCGTAATATCAGCCAGATGCTGGATGAGAAGGATATCCCGCAGGAGCGCTACATTTTAGAGGTATCCTCTCCGGGGCTGGACCGTCCCTTAAGGACAAAGAGTGATTTAGCGCGCTCTATAAGCAAAGAAGTAAAATTTTTCCTGAACGAACCGGTAGAGGGAAAACTGGAGTGGGATGGCGTTATAGAAAGATTAGATGACCAGGCAGTATATATTAACACCGGCAAAGGGCCGTTGGTTATACCGTTTTCTAAAATTAACAAAGGCAGACGAATAATCAAATAATCAAACAAGTGGAGAGTGAATATGAGTCAGGAATTGTTGGCGATAATAGAACAAATAGAGAGAGAAAGAGGGATCAAAAAAGAAGTCCTCATTGAGGCGATCCAGAGCGCACTCCTTAGCGCCGCCAAGAGAGTGGTGGATGCCAAGCCCGGGGAGGATCTAAGGGTGGAACTTGACCCCCAGACCGGAAAGATCAGGGCTTTTAAGAACGAAGAAGAGATAAAGTCCATAGATTTTGGCAGGATCGCCGCTTCTACCGCGCGCCAGGTGATCATTCAGAAGATGCGCGAGGCCGAAAAAGACGTGATATTCAATGAATTCCAGAATAAGTCCGGAGAGATAGTCAGCGGAACGGTCTACAGGTTTGAGAAGGGTAATATTATCGTTGACCTTTTGGGCAAGACAGAGGGGGTGATCCCCCGTTATGAACAGTCTCCCAAAGAGGAATTCAAGCAAGGCCAGCGTATCCGCGCCTATATCCTGGAAGTCAAGAAGGAGGCCCGCGGTCCGCAGATAATACTTTCCCGCGCGCATCCTAATCTGGTAAAAAAACTTTTTGAACTGGAAGTGCCTGAGATTTACGAGGGGATCGTGGAGATCAAGGCCATCTCCAGGCAGGCAGGGGAACGCACAAAGATCGCGGTCTCCTCTAAGAATGATAAAGTGGATTCGGTAGGCGCCTGCGTGGGCATGCGGGGTAACCGCGTAAGGAATATCGTGAACGAATTACAGGGAGAAAAAATTGATATTGTGCGTTATAATGATGATATTCGGGAGTATATAAAGAACGCCCTTTCGCCGGCGCAGGTCGCGGAGATCAAATTAAATAAGGAAGCGCAGAGGGCCGAGGTCATCGTGGAGAACGACCAGCTTTCTCTGGCTATCGGTAAGCACGGCCAGAATGTCAGGTTGGCATCCCGGGTAATCGGATGGGAACTGGATATCCGTACAAAAGAGGCCGTCGCCAGGGAAGCCCTGGGAGGAAAAGAGGCAAAAAAGATAGAGGAACCCGCCGCCAAGGAAGTAAAAGCAGGTAAGCAGAAAAAGGCCAAAAAAGAAAAAGTTTCTTTGGAAGATATAAAGGGCGTGGGGGAGAAGATGTTGGCCGGCCTCAAAGAAGGTGGCATTAATAGCATAGACGATATCTTAAAGGCAGGCATAGAAGGCCTGACTAAGATAAAGGGTGTAGGCGAAAAGAAGGCAGAGAAGTTAATCGCGGAGGCCAAGAAGCTTAAGGCTTAGAAAGATTATGACGAAAGAAAAGAAAGAGAAGTCTAAGGCGAAGAAAAGCGCTCCAGCCAAAGTTAAGAAGACGGCGCATAAAGTAACTAAGCCTAAGGCCGTAACTAAGCCTAAAGTCGTGGCCAAGCATAAGGCTGTATCCGCGCAGCCTAAAGTTATTAAACCCGCTGCGGCTGTAGTAAAACATAAGACCGTTAAAATAAAAGAAGCAATTATTCCCATGGCCCCGCAAAAACCTTCGGTAGCGCCAGCGCCTATACCGGTGGTTCATGTTATTACGCCTGAACCGGTAAAGAAACATGCGGCCGCGGTTGCGCCAAAACCTGAAACTCCAGCCTCTAAGCCCCGAGTAGAGGTCGTTCTACCACCGCCGCCGCCACCGCCGCCAACACCCGCGCTTAAAGACCTGGAATTAGAATTGCCCATTACTGTTAAAGACCTGGCGATAAGGCTCCAGGAAAAGCCGTCTGTTATTATAAAAACCCTGATGGGTATGAGGATAATGGTGGGCATTAATAATACACTGGAAGAGGAAGTAGCAACGACAATATGCCAGAAGTACGGCTGTAAAATAAAGAAGGCTCCCGGCAAAGAAGAGATTATTTTGAGCGCGCATCAGGATAGCAGTACGCCTGAGCAAATGCGGCCCAGATCCCCTATCGTGACTTTTATGGGGCATGTTGACCACGGCAAAACTTCTCTCCTGGACGCTATCAGAAAGACTAAAGTCGCCGAATCAGAGCATGGCGGGATCACTCAACATATCGGGGCATCTCAGGTTAGTCTGCCGCATGGAGAGATTACTTTTCTGGATACCCCGGGTCACGAGGCCTTTACGGCGATGCGCGCACGCGGCGCCAGCGTTACCGATATCGTAGTCCTGGTAGTCGCCGCTGACGACGGCATCATGCCGCAGACCGAAGAAGCCATTGACCATGCCAAGGCCGCCGGTGTGCCGATAATCGTGGCCCTGAATAAAGTGGATAAGCCTACCGCGGATGTGGACCGGGTGAAGAAACAGTTGGCTAAATTTGATCTCACCGCCGAAGATTGGGGCGGTAAGACCATTATGGTCCCGGTCTCCGCTAAGACCGGGCAGGGGATAGATAACTTACTGGAGATGATACTCCTTGAGGCCCAGATGCTGGAATTAAAGGCAGACCCTAACAGGCTCTCTCGGGGGATAGTTATTGAAGCCAAGATGGCTAAGGGCAGGGGGCCGGTAGCTACTTTGTTAGTCCAGAACGGGACCTTGCATCTTAATGAAAATATTATCTTGGGTAACTGGTATGGAAAAATAAGGGCGATGTTTGACGGTCGGGGGCATTCGGTGACCGCAGCCAAACCTTCTATGGCTGTGGAAGTATTAGGTATCCAGGGAGTCCCGGAGGCCGGAGAGCAGTTTTTTGCCATACAGGATGAGAAGCAGGCCAAGGAATTATCACAGATGCGCCTGGAGAAAGAGAAGCAGCAGCAGATGAAGTCGGTCAAGAGGATAAGCCTTGAGGAGCTGCATGCGGCGATACAGGAAGGCAAGATCAAGGAATTAAAGATGATCATCAAGGCTGACGTCCAGGGTTCGCTGGAGGCCATAAAAGATACTTTGGATAAGCTGCAGGTGTCGGAAATAAAATTAGTGATGATACATATGGGGGTAGGCACTATCAACAGCTCCGACGTGATACTGGCGGTGGCCTCTGACGCGCTGATCCTGGGATTCAACGTTGATTCTGACGAGCGCGCCAAAGAACTAATCGCCAAGGAAGGCGTTGAAGTAAGGACATATCATATCATTTATGAATTGGCCAATGATATAAAACAGGCCGTGGAGGGGATGCTTGAGCCAAAGCTTAAGAAGACTTTCTTAGGCAGGGTGGATATCCGCAAGGTCTTTAAGCTTTCTACCGCCGGGGTGATCGCCGGTTGTTTTGTGACTAAGGGTAAGATCAACCGGAACTCCCAGGTCAGCCTGGTCAGGAACGGCCAGACGGTA
>JAQTUD010000008.1 GCA_028710405.1 Candidatus Omnitrophota bacterium | reverse complement strand
ATATTCTGAATTGCCACTATTGTAATTTTAAGATGCCGGCACCCAAGATCTGTCCCCGTTGTAATTCCGGTTATATCAAATATTCCGGATCAGGGAGCGAAAAGATAGAAAGCGAGTTATCCAGAATATTCCCTCAGGCGCGCCTGGCGCTTTGGGATAAACAGGCGCATCCGGAATTAAAAGACGCCGATATTTTTGTCGCTACCAGTTCGGTGGCCAAGGAAACAAACCTTGATTTTGGCCTTGTGGGGGTCCTGTCTATAGATGATTCCCTGAATCGCGTGGACTTACGCTCCGGCGAAAAGGCTTTTGCCCTGTTGACTAGCCTTCTGGGGTTGACCACCAATAAATTTATAATCCAGACCAGGATTCCACAGCACTATTGTTTTCAGGCGTTATTAAAGAACACCCCGGATATCTTTTATCAGGAAGAGCTAAAACAAAGGAAGCAGTTGGGTTTTCCTCCCTTTAGGCACCTGGCTTTAGTAAAATTACGCGGAAAGTACCCGGAGAGGGTAAGAGAGGTAAGCCATATTTTATTTGAAAAATTAAAGGCCGCTAAAAAAGTGCCCGGAGTAAAAACCCTTTCAGTGAACCTGGCCCAGCCCGCGCAGTTAAGGGGCAACCACTATTGGCAGGTACTGATCAGCGCCGCAAACATTAAGAGCCTGGGTAGATTCTTAAAAATAAACTTAAAAGATCTCTCGCATTCAGGTATAATAGTAACGGTTGATGTAGACCCCCTATAACGATATGAACATAATATTCTTCGGGAGCGGAAAATTCGCGGTTCCTTCATTAAAGGCCCTGGTTGCCTCTGGATATAATATATCCTGTGTGGTCACGCAGCCGGACAGGCGTAAGGGTAGAGGCCTGCATATGGAGGCTACGGCGGCCAAGGCCGCGGCAGCTGAATACGGCCTTAAGCTCTATCAGCCGGAACGTATCAATACCCCCCAAGCGATAAAGTTCCTCGAGCAATTTAAGGCGCAGGTTTTTGTAGTTATCTCCTATGGCCAGATATTATCCGAAGAGGTTTTAAAGTTACCAGAGATATTCGCTATAAACGCCCACGCCTCGCTCCTGCCTAAATACCGGGGCGCATCCCCCATTAATTGGGCAATGATCAAAGGAGAGAAGATCACCGGTGTTAGTATAATAAAAATGGACGTAAAGATGGATGCCGGAGCGGTGATACTCCACGATTCTTTGCCTATTGAAGAAGAGGATACATCTTTATCTCTCGAAGAAAGATTATCTCTAGTGGCTGCGCGCTTAGTGGTTGAATCCCTGGCCTTGGTGGCGAATAATAAATATAAATTGACGCCTCAAGACCAAAGGCAGATGAGCTTGGCGCCGAAACTTAAAAAAGAGAATGGGTTGATTGATTGGAAGATGGATGCTGAGGAAATAAATAATTTAGTCAGAGGATCTCTAGCCTGGCCCGGTGCCTTTACCTATTATAAAGGTAAGCTATTAAAAGTATTTAAATCCAGGGTCACCAGGTTAGCAAGTCATCAAATCACCAGCGATGCCGTCGGAAGAATAATAAATATAGCGCCTGAGGCGATCAGGGTTTCCTGCGGGAAAGATTTTCTGGATATTTTAGAGCTGCAGATGGAAGGTAAGAGGAGAATGCCGGCCGCCGAATTCATCGCGGGGCATAAGATCAGGGTTGGTGAAGCTTTTGAAAAAAAATCTTGCACAAAAAAACTTATATAGTATAATTACTGCATTGTATCGGAGGTTTTAAAAGTTTTTTCGAAGTCTTTATTTAAACTATGCCGGAACTAAGAAAAGATCCTATTATTGGTAGATGGGTGATTATCGCCACTGAGCGCGCCAAGAGGCCCGATCAATTCAGCTCTTCAGCGCAAGGCGGCCCTCCTGAAAACGCATGCCCTTTCTGCGAAGGCAGTGAATCACATACCCCTCATGAGATATACGCGGTCAGGAAGGCCGGTGCTGCCGCCAATACCCCGGGTTGGGATTTAAGGGTTGTCC
Source organism: Candidatus Omnitrophota bacterium (assembly GCA_028710405.1). GTDB lineage: Bacteria > Omnitrophota > Gorgyraeia > Gygaellales > Profunditerraquicolaceae > JAQTUD01. Next base: position 22,391 of record JAQTUD010000008.1, on the reverse strand, counting down.
CCAGTATCGCTCCTTTTCTGGGGATAGAGGGGGACTTGGGCCGCAGCGGTAAGGGCCTGTATGATATGATGAATGGCATCGGCGCCCACGAGATAATCATTGAGACTAATCAGCATATCGCCAATATGGCGGACTTAAGCGAGGAGCAGATCGCCCTGGTCCTGGCCTGCTCTAATGACAGGATAGTTGATTTAGAGAAGGATAAGCGTTTTAAATACGTCCTGGTTTTTAAGAACTACGGCTGGGTAGCAGGGGCCGGCAGGGTCAAGCATTCCCGGTCGCAGTTGATCGCTACGCCGGTAAATCCCAAGCGGGTAAAAGAGGAGTTGGCCGGAGCCAGGCAATATTACGAGTATCACGAAAGATGCGTATTCTGCGATATGATCCGGCAGGAGATGGCGTTTAAAGAAAGGGTTATTCTTGATATTGACGGTTTCGTCGCCGTGACCCCTTTTGCCGCGAGGTTCCCTTTTGAGGTCTGGATCCTTCCTAAAAAACATTCCTGTGATTTTACCTCTCTTGAGCCATCGCAACGCCTGGATTTAGGGAGGATAATAAAGAAAGTCCTGGCAAAATTAAAGAAAGGCCTCAACGACCCGCCGTATAATTATATCTTACATACGGCGCCTTTCCGTCGGGAGAAGATGGGTTACTGGAAGAGCATTGATCACGATTACCATTGGCATATTGAAATAATGCCGCGGCTTACGCGGATGGCGGGTTTTGAATGGGGGACGGGTTTTTATATCTGTCCGCTCCCTCCGGAGCACGCCGCCAAATTTTTAAGAGAGGTAGAAGTCTAGATGTCCGAATTAAGAAGAGACCCTATATGCGGCAGGTGGGTGATCGTAGATACGGATCATCCTAATAAGCCGGAAGACTTTGAATACGAGCCGCATATCATCCGGGGCGGGGCCTGCCCGTTCTGTTACGGCAGTGAGGCGATGACTCCTCCGGAGATCGAGGCTATCCGTCAGCCAGGGACCCAGCCGAATACTCCCGGTTGGCAGGTCAGGGTAGTAGCCAATAAATTCCCCGCTCTGCAGGTAGAAGGAGAGTTGGATAGGCGCGGAGATGGCATATATGATCTGTCTAACGGTGTAGGGGCGCATGAAGTGCTTGTTGAGGCCCCCTATCATCATAAGGATATCCCGGATCTCTTAAACAGCGAGATTGAAAATTTTATTTCCATGTATTGCCGACGGGCATCGGATTTAATTAAGGATAAACGTTTTAAATACGTATTGCTTTTTAAGAACTTCGGCGCCGCAGCCGGCGCGTCATTAGAGCATCCGCATACCCAGATAGTGGCCCTTCCGATGGTCCCTAAGAGTGTCATGGAAGAGATAAAGGGGGCGCACAGTTACTTTGAATACCGTGAGCGCTGCGTTTTCTGCGATATAATCAAGCAGGAGACTCAGGAGAAGGAGAGGATCATCCTGGAGAATAAACATTTTATCTCTTTCTGTCCTTATGTCTCGCGTTTTCCTTTTGAGATCTGGATAATGCCCAAAAAACACAGCGGCTACTTTATCCAGATGACCCCGGAGGAGATACCGGCTTTGGCTTCCATATTAAAGGAGACCATCGCCAAGTTGAAGAAGATATTCGTGAATGTTTCTTATAATTTTATCGTGCATACTTCCCCGATCAATGGGGATGGTTTTGCCGAGGGTTACCATTGGCATATAGAGTTTATGCCAAAGTTGATGCGCGTGGCAGGTTTTGAGTGGGGGACCGGATTCTATATCGTCCCGACCCCGCCGGAAATGGCGGCAAAATATTTAAGGGAAAGCTAGTGAGGCCACGACAAGTTGCGTGATAACAAACGTATTCCCTTGCCTAAACACGGCAAAAACTCCATAGATTAGATACAAGGAATTTTTGCCGTAGGCTGCGGGATAAATTCGCACATTGACTTACTCACACTATCGCGTTCGTAAGCCAAGTGCTCATTTAAGGGAGGAGCAAGAAATGGCGGTTAAAGTCGGTATCAATGGTTTCGGCAGGATAGGCAGGTTAGTGGCCAGGGCGATCCTGGAAAAGAAGAATTCAGGCTTAGAATTGGTGGCGGTTAATGACTTAACGGACGCCAAGTCCAACGCCTTACTTTTCAAATATGATTCCGTGCACGGCCGTTTTCCCGGCGAGGTAGGCGTTGCCGGAGATGACGCTATTTCCGTAGACGGTAAAACCATAAAAGTTTTATCCAAAAAAGACCCGGCTGAACTTCCCTGGAAGGACCTGGGCGTTCAGATCGTTATAGAGTCCACGGGTCTGTTTACCATCAAAAAAGACGGGATAAATAAAAAAGGCAAGGAAGTCAAGGGAGCGGAGAATCACATCACCAAGGGTGGGGCAAAGAAAGTTATTATTTCAGCACCCGCTGAAGGCGAAGATATCACTATCGTCCTGGGCGTCAATGAAGGAAAATATGACCCTAAGAATCACCATGTAGTCTCTAACGCTTCCTGTACCACAAACTGCCTGGCGCCTGTAGCCAAGATTTTAAATGACAAATGGGGGATAGAGAAGGGGTTAATGACCACTATACACTCCTATACCAATGACCAGCGGTTGCAGGATATGGCGCATTCAGATCCACGCCGTGCCCGGGCCGCCGCGATCTCCATGATCCCTACCTCCACCGGAGCGGCCAAGGCCATCGGCCTGGTCATCCCGGAACTCAAAGGTAAACTTGACGGTTTTGCCATACGCGTGCCTACTCCTAACGTTTCGGTAGTGGACCTGACCTGCTTACTGGCTAAAAAAGCGACCGTTGAAGAAGTCAACTCCGCCTATGAGCAGGCATCAGTAGGTGCGATGAAAGGCATATTAGGTTATACAACTGATCCGGTGGTCTCCATAGATTTCAACCACTATCCAGTCAGTTCCATTGTTGACGCCAAGATCACCAAGATGATCGGGGATAATTTCATCAAGGTCCTCTCCTGGTATGACAACGAATGGGCTTACTCCTGCCGAGTAGTAGATCTGGCCGAGTATATGATCAAAAAAGGGCTATAAGCAGCACTGTTTAAAAGCTGTAAAAAGGGCGAATATTGCTATTCGCCCTTTTTTTGTAATCCCTTAGTTTTATTAGGGTTTTACTCCTGATAGGCCCCGAAATAATCCTTGATTTTAACCCCCAGAAATGTTATCATATTAATTCCATGTTTTCTTTCTGATTGACGCTGGAGAGATCTCTGGCTAGTATTACTTAACCTCAAATAGAATAAGGGGATACATAAAAAGATGATCCTAAAGATCCGCTTATTTGATTCCGTGCTTACAGTCTATCTTTTTTCGCTTCTGAATTTCTTATTTTCCCTGGTCCTGCAGCTTGTTTTGGCTATGTTCTTTGGCGCCAGGACAGAGATGGACGCCTATCTTGTCGCAATGAATATCCCCGCTATTGTCGTCAGTTTGATCCTTTCTTTTGAAGCTGTTTTTGTCCCCACTTTTAAACGCCTTAGCATCCAGGCCCAAGATGGCAGCCTCCCGGTAGCTATAAATACCCTTTTTAACTCCCTTGTTTTAATTTTATCCGGAATTTCTCTGGTAGGCCTGGTTTTTTCTCCCGCGATAACCGCTCTTTTAGCGCCGGGTTTTTCTCCCGCCCAGAAGGACCTGGTTAACCTGCTCTTTCGTATAATGGTCCCATACATGTTTTTCTCGGGGCTGGCCGCGTTTATAACCAGTATTTATCATTTTCGGGAGAAATTCGTCATCCCCGCGTTATTACCGCTTGTTAACACGGCCACTATCATTATAATCGCGTTCCTCTTTAAAGACAGGTTAGGGATATCAGGTTTGGCTGTGGGGGTACTGGTCGGCAGCATAGTCCAGCTGGCATTCCTGCTTCCCGGGTTCTTGGCAGGCGGCAGCTATTCTTTTATTTTAGATTTTAAACATTCCGCGTTATCACAAGCAGGTAATAAACTGGCCTGGTTGACTGCGGGTGGTATATCTCTGGGATGTATTTTGGCATTTGAACGTTACCTGGCTTCCAATCTTCCGGTGGGTAGTATATCCGCCCTTGGCTATGCCGGGAGGATGATCTCAATAGCCGTGCTTTTGCCGAGCATTGCTTTGCCGACAGTGCTCTTACCTACGTTATCGGGTTATTATGCCAAAAACGATATAGAGAAGATGAAGGAATTACTCTCCAGGGGGATCAGATTGACTATTATATGTGTTTTGCCTTTGGGGGGCCTTTTGGTTTTATTCAGGTCTGCGCTGGTCAGTCTGCTTTTTCAACGTGGCGCCTTTGATGCCCTAGCCGCGAACAATACCGCGGAGGCAATAGTCTATTATATGGGGCTTTTCCTGGCTTTGGGTATAAGTAAGGTTATCACCATAGGTTTTTTAGCGATCGGTAATGTATTTGTTCCCTCGCTTACTATGTTTGCGGGTTTCCTGGTGTATTTCTTGAGCGCTCCGCTGCTGGCGGCCCATTTTTCCTTCCGCGGTCTGGCCCTGGCTTTTTCCTTATGCGGCATATCCGCTATGGCCCTGGAAGTATACCTCTTAAGGAGGCGGCTTGGCGGTATAGATGGCCGGAGGATAACCATCGCTTCTGTCAAAGCGCTGGCGGCTTCGCTTGTGATGTGCGCGGGGGCTTATATTATTTATAATAGCTTACCTGTCTTTAGCTTAATAAACCAGGTTCTTGCTCAGGCGTTGAGGCTGGCCTTGGCGTGCGCGGCGGGTATCATCATATTCAACTTGGCCGGATTTATCTTACGTATGACGGAGTTACGCACGCTATACGATACCATTTATCTAAAATTGAGGCTTGTTATCGCAAGGAGAGGTTAAAGAAATGATTTTTGGTATAAGGCGTAACGACCTGGTTTTAGAAGTGGGCTCCGGAGATTTCCCCAACCGTTTTTCCGATGTCCTGGTGGATAAGCATCCCTTCCGGAATTTTCAGCGCAATAAGGATATCAGCCTTGATAGAAGATTATTTATCGCCGCCGACGCCCAACGCCTGCCATTCAAGGACAGGGCTTTTGATTTTGTTATTGCTTCCAATATACTGCCGTATATTGATGATCCGCAAGTTTTCTTTAATGAATTAACGCGTGTCGCCCCCAGGGGGGTAATAGTCTCTATTAGCGAGTTATTTGAGCAGATCCGGGATATAGAATTCCATAAGTGGTATGTAAATATTGCCGGCGGAAAGATCATATTAAAGAGAAAGAATAAGCCTGACCCGCGCTTCGGAAAGTTTTTCCATCTGCTCTGCGAGGAAGACAAGTGTTTTAAGAAATTCCTTAATAAGCACTGGTATCTTTTTAATTTGGTGTATCTCTGGGAAGGGAAGATAAATTATCAAGTGGTCCCTGATGAACAACGGGTTGTAGATTGGAGCGATCCGGATAAGGTCCGGCAGATGACCAAAGACACAAGGCCGTCCCTGATGCGTTTCCTGGATTATTTGTTCCCTCAGCAGTTTAAGAATTTTGTGGCGGCTCGATTTATTATGATGAAGAAAAAAAGAATAAGACCGGAACTTTCGGATATACTTGTCTGTCCTGTCTGCCGGGGCAAGGTGGATATCAGCAAGGATGGGGTATTATGCGTCAAATGCAAGAAGACATACAGGATAAAGGATGGCATTCCGTTCATGCTGGACGAATGAACATAGAAGCCGGCAATATCGATCCTGCGGTATGGCAGTATATCTGGCAAAAAGATTTTGACCTGGATAAGGAGATGGCCTATCACGTCTCCACGCGCCGGCCGCTTTATGATTTATTAAATAAGGGCATCGCTTCTTTTAGCGCCCCTGGCGGCGCCAACGTGCTTGAGATCGGCTGCGGGACAGCGATAGATTCTTCTATCACGGCTTGCGCGAACCTGGGCAAGGCTAAGTTTTTCTGTTCGGATTTTTTCCTTTCGGCACTGCAATTAGCCGGTAAGATATCCGCTTTAAGAAAAGCGCCTTTACGGTTAGCGGCCTCGGATGCGCAGAGGATCTGCTTTAAGGATAATTCCTTTGATTTAGTTTTTAGCCAGGGGGTGCTGGAGCATTTCCGCGATGTTTCCCCGCTAATGAAAGAGCAGGTGCGTGTTCTAAAAAAAGGCGGGATCCTAATAATAGATGTGCCGCAGACTTATACTATCTGTACCTTGGTCAAGCACTATAAGATTAAAAAGGGGAGATGGCCTTATGGATGGGAGACGCAATTCTCTTATCCGGACCTATTGCGTTTAGGCAAAAGATACGGTTTGCGTTCCATAGGGGTATGCGGACATGAATATGATTCATATGTGCGTTTTTTTAATATGGCGCTCTTACGCAACATCATAAAAAGATTACAGGCGATAAGCCCCCTGCGCGAAAGGAATATTTTTAAAAAAATTGACGCTTCCTATGATAGATTATGGGGAATTTTAGAGAAAAAGTGGGGACATTACTTTTTGATCAATATAGCCGTGGCTTTTAAAAAAGAATAATCATGGACAAAATCTGTATTATTTCTCCATCTTTTCCCAATATGAATTGCGGTCTCGCCGATTACGCGGCAAACCTGGCAAACTTTATGGGGATAGTGGGGGCGCAAGTTTCGGTTATTACTTCCGATAACGCCAAGATCAGGGCGTATGCCGGTTCTCTAAGCAACGCATCCGTCAGGATATACCCGGTTATTCGGCGTTGGGACCTCTTTGCTTTATTTGCGCTCAGAAAGGCAGTCTCCGGGATGGGTTGCGGGTCAGTGAACATACTGTATCACTGGAATGTTTATAAAGATGGGATAATAAAAGGTTTGATGGTGGTCTTTATGCCCATTTTTCTCAAGGCAGGCGCCGGTGGCCGTAGGGTTGTGATCAGTTTCGTCCATGATCTGATGGGGCCTTATCTTTTCCCCAAGGCCGGGCCATTAAGAAAGCCGGCGTTATTATTTATGCTGGCCTGCGCCGACGCCTTTATTGTGCATACCAGAGAGCAGGAGGAACAGCTTACGGGACTCTGCCGAATTTTTAAAAAAAAGGTTTATCGCATACCCAGCGGAAGCGGGATATTTTATGAGGGCCAAGCCGGTTCGGTAAACGCCAAAGAAGATCCTAAAGATAAGAAGACTGTGCTTTCTTTTTTCGGTTACGTATATCCTTCTAAGGGCCTGGAATATCTGGTCAGGGCGATGGCCATGCTGGTTCAGAGGGGTTACCATCTGAAGCTGATAATAATCGGGGGCCAGAACCTGGATTACGGCAACGGTTCTTTTTCCGGTTATCAGGTGCGGATAAGAAAGCTTATATCGGAATTTAAAATGGAGGCTGACGTAGAATGGACGGGTTTCTGTTCTCCCCAAGAAGCATCTGATAATTTATTGAGCTCGGATATATGCGTCTTGCCATTTGAGGCCGGCGTAAGCGCCAAGGGGAGTAGTTTTGGCACGGTTCTCTCGCATGGCCTGCCTTTAGTCACAACCAAGGGCGAAGATATTCCTGATAAGCTGGTAGACCGCCAGAACGTCCTATTAATTCCCCCTTGTGATCCGCAGGCAATTGCCGCGGCAATAGAAGAATTAATTAATAATAAAGAATTGAGGTTGAGGTTGGCTTCCAACGCCAAAAAAGTTTATGCGGAAGAGTATTCCTGGCCAGTAATAGCCGCAAGGGTGATGAATTCTTGTTTGCAGGGGGCCAGTTGATGAAAACGCTGATCCTGGGCCTAAATTTCATTCCCAGAAAAGGAGAGGGCGCCCTGGCGTTAGGGCCTTACTATCTGAAGTCTTACCACGACTACGCCTGTAATAAAGCAGGTGGGGAAGTTTTAATAAGGCAGTTTTCGGTGACCGATCCTGATGAGCAGATAGTATCCGAGATAGTTTCTCTGGAACCCGATATAGTGGGCTTTGGGCTTTACGTATGGAATACGCAGAAAGCCAAAATCCTGGCGCGCTCTCTCAAAGAACGTATGGATTCGGTAAAGATCGTCTGGGGAGGCCCAGAGGCCTCAGCATTGGCAGAACAGATGCTTCTTGGGAACCCTTGCGTTGATGTTATCGTGCGCGGAGAAGGAGAGATAACTTTTTCCGAATTACTTTCCGGCGGCCTGCGCCAGGAAAGCTTAAGCGGTATCCAGGGGATTACTTATCGCCAGGCAGGGGCTGTGATTAATAATCCGGCCAGGCCTTTAATAAATAATCTGGGTTCCATACCTTCGCCGTTTTTAAATAATGCCTTTGAGTTTTCTAATGAATATAACGTTGTTCATTTTGAATCATCGCGCGGGTGCATCTATTCCTGCGGTTTCTGCAGCTGGACCTCCAAGGGGTTAAGGGATTATCCGCTGGAGAGGGTTTTTAAGGAACTGGATATTATCCTGCGTGACAATACGGTAAAAGGGGTATGTTTCTGCGATTCCAACATATTATTTAATAAGAAGAGGGCCAAGGAGATCCTTTCTTTCCTGCGCGGGAATAATCATCAGAGTAAGCCGATCTTCTTTGAGCTGAACGCCGAATACCTGGATGAAGAAATAATAGATTTGATGAAACAGTTAAAGATGCATGTTTTTAGTTTCGGCATACAAAGCGTCAATGAGGCGGCTTTAAAAAGGATGAACAGGAGGTTCAACAGGCAGCGTTTTCAGGCAAACCTGGAGATGCTCAAAAAAAAGACAGGCAATTCTTATATTTCTTTTGACCTTATCTACGGCCTGCCCGATGATACCCTGGATGGCTTCAGGGGATCAATAGATTACGCTTTATCATTTAAACCGAATAACATCTCTTTTTTTCCTTTACTGGTCCTGCCGGGTTCGGAATTTTTTAGCGCCCCGGATAAATACGGGCTCACCCTTCAGGAAGGCGTCCCGCATCGGGTCCTTTATACGGATAAATTCTCCGCGCAGGATATGAACGCAGCAGGTAAGATCGGTTTATTCGTAAGGATAATTTCCAAGTATCGTGTATTAAGGGAATATTTCTATTTTTTATCGCGGCATATTTATAAGGATAAAGTCCGGACTAAATACCTGGAGCCTTATGAAGGATTCCTGCGGTTCATTGAAGAGAAGACAAAAATACTGGAGCTAAAGAGCGGGTTCTACGATCTGGCGCCTTCTACTTCCAGTGATAACGAAGATCTGGAGGCATTACGTTCCAGGTTGAAAGCCAGTAAATTTAAACTTATTTTTTATCTTGTTTTATTTAGCGTGGGGCAAATATGGAAAAACCTAAGGTCGTCTTAATTCAACCTGACAGCCCTTTTTTGTCGGAGCCGCTTTCATTTCCCGGCTTAGGGCTTCTCTACGTTTGCGCGTTTTTAAAAGATAACGGCTATGAAGTAGAGTTCTATGATTTAACCGGAGGCCTGCGCCTTCCGGAGAAACTGCGCGGGGATATCTTTGGCTTCTCTTGCCAGACCGTGCATCTGCCTTTTGCCGCTAGCGCAGTCAAGGATCTGCGTAAAGATAATCCGGATTCTATTTTTATAGTAGGCGGGCCCTGCCCGACATGGTCGGCCCAAGATTGCCTAGAGAGGGGTTTTGATATCGTGGTGCGCGGTGAAGGAGAGAATTCCATGCTGGATATCGCGAATAATTTTAAAAATATTCGCGATGCCGTAAAGGGTAACAGAGAAGTCAGACGCGTATATACTCCTGATTGTTACCTTGATGTGAACAATATTCCTTTTCCTGATTGGGAAGCAGTGGATATCAAGAGATACCGTTATCAATTGGACGGACGGCGCTGCATGAGCATTATTACCTGCCGCGGGAGTTGCCCTTTCGGCATAGCGGGCAATTGCCGCTTCTGTTCAAAGACGGACTTGGGCAAGGTAAAAGGATTGCGCTTTAGGAGCCCGGAGAATGTGCTTAGAGAGGTCAGGACCTTAAAGGAGCGTTATGGTTTTGGTTCGGTAATGATCTATGATGACGAAATTATGATTAATAAAGCAAGGGATATACGAGTTTTTTCCGGCCTCAAGGAGATGGATATAAAATTCAGATGTATGACCCGCGTTAATCTTGCCACTAAGGAAGAATTAATAATGCTAAAGGATTATGGTTGTATTGAAGTATGTATAGGCGCGGAATCCGGAGATCCCCATATCCTGGAGGATGTAATAAAGAAGGGGACTACGGTAGAGCAGAATACCCGCTTTGTGCAATGGTGCAAAGAGATCGGCCTCAACGTTAAGGTTTATCTGATCCTTGGATTGCCTTCTGAAAGCAGAAAGAGCCTGGAGAATACTTATTCCTGGCTGGAGAAGACCAGGCCCAGTAATTATGATGTATCTATATACGCGCCTTATCCGGGCTCGGAGTTCTATGACCATAAAGAGAAATACGAGATAGAATGGGACCAGGAGGCGTTACGTAAGATTTGGTATACCGGAGAACCACAATACGGGGCACCGGCGGTTTGGACGCCGTATCTATCTTCAAAAGAAATAGCTGATTTCAGGGATAAGATAAACAAGGAATTTAAGCGCGGCGTAGGAGGGACTACCTCGTATTGGGGGCCTATGCCGGAAGACGCCAAGGAGAATAATTGATGAAATATAATTTAAATGAACCTTTTCTGGAGGGTAAGGAGGAAGATTACCTTTTAGATGTTTTACGTTCAAAATGGCTCTCCACCAAGGGCAAGCATACGCGTATATTTGAAGAGAAGATTGCCGCAAGGTCAGGATTAAAATACGCCCTGGCCGTGCAGAGCGGGACTGCCGCAATCCATACGGCGGCAATGGCGTTAGGCCTTAAGAAAGGTGATAAGGTAATTGTTCCGAATTATACCTGCGCCGGTTCTATCGTGGGTATAGTCCAATGCCAGGCGGCTCCGGTGTTGCTGGATATCGAGCCGGATACTTTTGGCCTGGATGCCGCATTGGTGCGTAAATATATAGACAGGGTAAAGCCGGCGGCTTTAATGGTCGTGCATATATACGGGTTCCCTTCCAGAGATACTGAAGAGATCGCGGATATCTGTCGGCGTAAAGGCATTGCCTTAATAGAAGATTGTTCCGAGGCCTTAGGCGCCAAAATAAATAATCGCAGCGTAGGTACATACGGGGATATCGCCACCTACTCTATCAGGAGCGAAAAGATGATCGGGGTCGGGGAAGGCGGAGTGGTGGCGACCAATAGCAGGGGCCTGTTGGATAAGGCTTTTTACTGGGCTTCCCGTGCCGCGCCTTACCGTACGGATAAAGACCCTTACTGGAAGACTTATTATTATACCGGTGTAGGAATGAATTATTTACTCCCGCATTTATTGGGCGCGGTAGCCAGGGCGCAGATAGAAAATTTTGACCGGATACTAAAGAGAAAGATTAGTGTCGGCAGGCGCTATCAGGAATTATTAGGCGGGATGGAGGGTTTAAGGATGCAGCAGCTGGTCCGGGGCCACCAACCTGTCTTTTGGCTTAATATTATTTTACTTGAGCAGTTGTCCGAAGAAAAGGTCAGGCGTTTAGGCGAAGACCTCATTGCCTCAGGCGTACAGATACGCCCGGGCTTCTGGCCTTTGTCCGATCTGCCGCCTTTTGGGAAAATGCGGCGAGGCGCCCAGGAAACAGGGATGCGGGTTTTAAAAAAAGGAATAGTTCTGCCGTCTTCGGTGTACCTGGCGGATGACCATTGCCGGAAGGTGGACGAGGTCGTCAAGATCCTGGCGACCAGACTTAAGAATTATATATAAAAAAATACGAGGCTATGGAGAAAAATAAGAAGCAGATATTGATCTATATACCGATGCGTAACACCGCAGGGCAATTAGAAGCTACGCTGCGCAGGATACCCGCCGGAATAGAAGCGGAGTACCTGGCCGTGGATAACGGCAGCAAGGATAATTCTGTGGAACTGGCTAATAACCTCGGCCTGCATGTTATTCGGCATCATTTTGACCGCGGTTACGGCGCCAGCCAGAAGACCGCTTACAGTTACGCGTTGGGTAAGGGGGCAGATTTTGTGGTCATGTTGCATTCCGACGGCCAATACGACCCCAAATACCTGCCTGATATTTTAGGGCCTCTTTTAAAAGATGAAGCGGATTTTGTCTTCGGCTCAAGGATCAAAGGCAAAGGCGCTTTAGCCGGAGGGATGCCGTCCTGGAAATATATCTCTAACCTTTTCCTGACGCGCTTTGAGAATTTTATCCTGGGTTCATCTCTCTCTGAATTCCACTCCGGATACCGGGCATTCTCAATGAAGCTTCTGGAGCGGGTGCCTTTTCTCTACAACTCCGATAGCTGGCTTTTTGACAGTGAGATCATCTTTCAGATCAAGAATCTGGGTTTCAGAATAAAGGAGATCCCCATATCCACCAGTTACCATAAAGGCGCCTCATCCGTGGGTTTTTTTGAAGGAGTGGAGTATGGCCTGAGCATATTTTGGTTATCTTTTAAATATCTACTGCATCGTTATGGGATCATAAAGCAGAAACAATTCATGTAATTTACGATGAAAATATTATTAATCAACCCGCCTTCAAGAAGGCCGTTACGCGCGGAGATACCGCTTAAGATAGATGAAGAAATAGGGGCTTTCCCTTCTTTGGGGCTGCTCTATATTGCCACGTATCTCAAAAAGAGAATGCCCTCAGCTGACGTAGAAGTTATTGATGCCAGAATAGAGAAGCTGGATTCGGCTCGGATTAGCGGTATTGTAAAACTCAAGAATCCGGATCTGGTAGGGATTACAACATTAACATTTTCTCTCCTGGATGTCATTGATACTGCCAAGGCCATAAAAGCGGTTAATCCCCGGATAAAAATTTGCCTGGGAGGGGCGCATGTCTCTATTTTTCCTAAGGAGTCACTTTCTCTTAAAGAAATAGATTTCGTAGTGGCAGGGGAAGGAGAGGAGACATTCCTGGAATTGGCCGAAGCGTTAACCAAAAAAGAGGGTTCATTCCACCGGATCAAAGGGCTGGGGTTTAAGGACGCGCAGGGAGGCAGCGTCTTAAATGAACTAAGGCAGCTTACCCAGGATTTAGACGCCTTGCCGGTGCCGGACCGCAGGCTTATTAATTACAGAAAATGTTACTCCCTTTTAGGGAAAAGCGAGTTCATGGCTACTCTGCAGACAACGCGCGGATGTCCTTTCCGTTGTATTTACTGCGACCAACAAAGCGGCAAGGCCCTGCGTAAGCGTTCCGTAGAGAGCGTGATGCGCGAGATCCAGGAGCTTTACGCTCTGGGGATCAGGGATATATTCTTTATTGATGATCTCTTTACCTTGGATAAAAAAAGGGTTATTGAGCTCTGCCAGCGGATAATAGATAAGAAGATCAGTATCTTTTTCAAGATCAGCGCGCGCGTGGATACGGTGGATAAAGAGATGTTGAAGGCACTGAAGGCAGCCGGCTGCTACAGGATCCACTATGGCGTGGAGAGCGGCACGCAGAGGATAATAAACAGGTTACAGAAGGGTATAACTTTAGAGCAAGCCAAAGATGCTTTCTCCTGGACTAAAGAGGCCGGGATAGATACCTTCGCCTATTTTATGATTGGCTCACCGGGTGAGACCCGGGAAGATATTTTAAATAGTATTGATTTCGCGATCAAGCTTGATGCGGATTACGCGCATTTTTCCATCTGTACTCCTTATCCGGATACCCGGCTTTATAATATAGCGATGGATGAGGGGGTAGTTGAGAATGATTATTGGCGTGAATTCGCTTCTTCTCCCGGAGATGATTTTGCTACCAGGTTCTGGACCAAAGAATTATCCTCCGGGGAGTTAGTCTCTTTGCAGAATTACGCGAATAAAAGGTTTTATCTCAGGCCTTCTTTTTTCGTGAAAGAGCTATCCAGGACCAGGTCGCTTGTCGCGTTTAAAAGGAAAGTAAAAGCAGCTTTGCATATATTGAATCCTTAAAAAAATTATGATCAAAAAAGTCAAAGGTGTAACAGTTCTAGTCACCGGGGCCGAGGGCTTTATTGGCTCACATCTGGTAGCGGCACTCTGTAAAGCAGGGGCGAGGGTGCATGCTATTGTTTATCCTGGAGTTTCCCTTTGGAGACTAAAGGGATTTAAGGGCAGGATAGATATTTATCCGCTCGATTTGAGGGACGGAAAAAAAATAAGCCAGACGCTCTTGAAGGTCAGGCCGGTAAAGGTCTACCATTTGGCCGCTAATAATAATCATGAGCGTGGCATAAACCTGTTGGATAAAGTTTTTTTCAATAATTTTTCCGGTACCTTGAACCTGCTGCGTTCTTGCCTGCAATTGGACTTAGACTGTTTTATAAATACCGGTACCTGCGAAGAGTACGGTACGCAGAGGGTGCCTTTTAAGGAGAGCCAGAGAGAGTGTCCGGTATCCGCCTATTCGCTTTCCAAGGTATGCAATACTTATTCCTGCTCTTTATTCCATAGAATTTACGGTTTACCCATTGTGACATTGAGGCCGTTTTTGGTTTACGGGCCGGCCCAGGACCCCGGCATGCTTATTCCGGCCTTGATAATGGCCTGTTTACGGGGGAAGGAATTCAAGATGACGCCGGGAGAACAGACCCGGGAATTCAACTATGTTGACGATATCGTAGAAGGCTACCTGAAGGCTTCTGTCGCGCAGCCGGCGATAGGAGAAGTTATAAATCTGGGAAACGGTAAGGAATATCGGATGCTGACCGTAGCCCGGATGATCCAGAGATTGACCTGCGGGAAAGCCAGGCTTAAGATCGGCGCCTTGCCGTATAGGCCGGGAGAATCAATGCATTTTTATTCGGATTCTAATAAAGCCGCCAGGATTTTGAAGTGGCGGTCCAAGACGGCGCTGGAAGAAGGCCTGCGTAAAACCATCGCCTGGTATAAGGAAAACCTGCATGAAATCAAATATAAATAATACCTTTCTTTGGGCGCTATTGATTTTTACTCTCTCTTTGGCCTTGGGGGTAAGCTATGTATTGTTTTCTCCCCAATCTAAATTATCTCCCGATGCGCAAGAATACGATACGCTGGGCTGGAGTTTATCCCGCTCCGATGGGTATCAGATAGAGCCCGGAGAACCTGACCTTACCAGGGAGCCGCTCTATCCTTTTTTCCTAAGTATTTTTTACTCTCTCTTTGGCCATAATTATTTCATCGTCAGAGTGGCGCAGGCAGCCATAAACGCCCTTACCTGCGTGCTGATCCTTCTGATAGGCAGGAGGGTATTCGGGCACAAGGCCGGATTAATCTCGGCGCTTATCGCTTCAGCCTACCCTGCTTTTATCGCTTACACCGGATATATATTGACCGAGAACATTTTTACATTTCTTCTTATTTTGGCCGTATTCCTTTTGATACTTGGTTTAGAGCGGGATAAGCTCAAGCTATTCGTGGGCTCAGGCCTGGCTATGGGTCTGGCAATGCTCTGCAAGGCGGTTTTATTATTTTTTCCGTTGTTCATTTCTTTACTGTTTATTTTACGTTATAGGAAAAATAAGAAAATTATTTTACATATCCTGGCGATGTTTATTGCCGCTTATGCGGTCGTATTACCTTGGACTATGCGTAACTATAAAGTCTCCGGTGCCCTTGTCCCGGTAAGGACGGGCTCCGGTTTTAATCTATGGTTGGGCAGCTATCTGCCCTGGGGCGGAGAAAATAAAGCCGGCGGCCAGAACGGCTATCCGGAGATCCGCATGAAATTTATCGGGGCCGAACCCTTAAAAAGCCTTGTTTGGGGGCTCTCCCCCATAGCGGCAGATAAAGTTTTGTTAACTGAAAGTATGAAAAATATCAAACAGGACCCGTTAGGCTATATAAAACTATGCGCAGGGCGGACTATTAAGTTATGGATCCATCCCATCGGAGAAGAATTGATTAAGAATAAGAGCGTTCTTTTAGCAAGGATGCTGGTTATTTTTCATTACGCGGTATTATTATTTTTTATTATAGGCTTTCTGCTGTCTTTTACCGGCATTAAGGCCGATCCACTCCTGGTCTTATCCGGGGCTATTTTTTATTTCACGGCTATCTACTCGATCGCCTACGCGCATCCCAGGTATCAATTTCCGGTATTAGCCCCTGTTTTGTTATTCGCGGTTTATGGTTTTATTTCAACGGCAGATTTATTGAAGAAGAAATTGAGTTTTAAAAAGCAGGCCATTGGATCATAATTTCCAATCGGTATCATGGAGGCAGCAATGGATAAGGTTGATATTTCCGTAGTCATACCGGTATATGACGAGGCAGAGAATATTCCCGTACTTTACCAGAGCTTAAAAGCGGTCATGGAAAAATTACGTAAAAGCTACGAAATAATTTATGTCGATGATGGCTCTACTGATAGTTCCGCGGCTATTTTAAGGGGGTTAAGCGATAAGGATAACCGCGTTAAGGCGGTTATTTTCAGAAGAAATTACGGGCAGACTGCCGCGCTGGACGCCGGGATCAAGGCGGCAAAGGGAAGTGTCATCGTTACTATGGATGGGGACCTTCAGAATGACCCGGAGGATATCCCTTTTCTTCTGGAGAAAATATACAATAAAGGTTATGACGTTGTTTCCGGCTGGCGCTACAACAGGAAGGATTCGGCGCTCAGATGGCTGCTATCGCGGCTGGCTTATTTATTCAGGAGGATGCTTCTATCGGATAGGGTACATGATTCAGGTTGTACGCTTAAGGCATACAGGAAGGAATGTTTTGAAGGGGTGGCGCTCTATGCCCAGATGCACCGTTTTATACCGGCCATCCTGACCTGGAAGGGTTTCAGGGTAACGGAGATCCGCGTCAGGCATCATCCTAGGAAAAAAGGCAAGACCAAGTATAACTTGAGCAGGTTGGCTAAGGGAGTGCTTGATGCTTTAGTTTTAAGGTTCTGGATCCGGTATTCCGCGCAGCCGATACATTTTTTCGGCATATTCGGTTTCATCCTTTTGTCTGCCGGATTTGCCTCCGGGGCGTATCTTAGCTTTATAAAACTATTTTATAATATACCTATCGCCGGCAGGCCGCTATTATTTTTGACCGTGATTATGCTGGTCGTGGGGGTGCAGTTTATCTTCTTCGGGATAATCGCGGATATGATAGCGCAGGTCTATTACGGGCTAAACCAAAGACAGTCTTACAGCATAAAAGAGAGAATAGGGTAATATGCAGGCCCAGAAAGAGAAAGAAGCGCTTTTACATAAAGAATTATCCGGGCACTATAGGATAAGGTACGGGCAGGATTATTCCCTGCTTTACCATTCTTTCTGGAATAATACCTTGCTAAAGGATATCGCGCCTGGCGGTAACTCTTCAGCCCTTGATTGCGGATGCGGTAACGGTATATTGCTGGAGAGGCTTACCGCTAATTTTAAGAAGGTCTTCGGCCTGGATTTATCTTATGACCTTATAAGGCAGGTAGATATAAAAAATGAAAATTTCAAAGGGGTAATTATCGCCGATGCCGAAAAGATGCCTCTTAAAGAAGGGAGCTTTGATTTGATCGTATGCAGAGGAGCGTTGCATCATTTGCCTTCCCCTGCGGCGGCCCTGCGAGAGATCTACTCTAAATTAAAAACGGGGGGCTACCTGGTTTTATCGGAACCCTGTAATGATTCCCTGATATTACGCCTGCCAAGGAAAATTTACAGAGAGAAAAGCGGGAGGTTTACCCAGGGCCACAGGGCTTTTGGTTCGCGGGATATAAAAGGATTGCTTACCGGGGAAGGTTTTATGCTAAAGGAATCCAGGTATTTTGGGATGTTGGCATTTCCCTTATGCGGGCTCTCGGATTTTCTGCCTCTTTTGAAGCGTATGGCCTTCCGGAACGCCCTGACGCGGATGTTGATCGTCATTGATGAATTTTTCGCCAGGATACCGTTTCTAAAGAGACAATGCTGGCATATTATTATTAAGGCGCAGAAATAAGGGCCCACCTACAAGAATGAAGAAGAGTTATCATGCCGGAAGATTGGGTATTTTTACGCAGTATATAAAAAACAAGGTCAAGGGCCTGCCTTTTATTTACGGGGTATTGAGATTCATCCTGAATCCGGGTTTCAGGTTTTATCTGCCCAGAAGGAATAAGTTTCTCAGGCGCCTGGCGGGCTCCGGGTCAATCAGGATATTAAATATCGGTTCAGGTTGCTCCAAGATTTATGGTAAGGCGATAAACATAGATATTACCCCTTTTAATGGGGTAAGCGCCGTATCTGACGCGCATAAGCTGGCTTTTAAAGACAGGGAATTTGACGCGGTGCTCCTTGAGTCCGTGCTGGAGCATGTAGCTGATCCGGTTATTGTGGTTCAGGAATCTTATCGCGTGTTAAAAGACGGTGGTTTTATTTTCGTGGAGCTGCCTTTTATGTATGAATACCATCAATCCGGGGCGGATTACACCAGATATACCCTCTCCGGCTTGGAAAAACTGATGGGGAATTTTACAAAGATAGAGAGCGGCATAGATATCGGCCCGACAGGGACGCTGAGCGCCGTTATCAGGAACTATTTTGCCGTTATCTTTTCTTTCGGGGTCCCGGCGCTCCATGAATTATTGAATATGATCTTCGGGGTATTATTATTTCCTTTTAAATTCCTGGACCTGGCGCTAATTCACTTTAAGAGCGCGCAGAATATTTCCTCATGTTTTTATTTTATCGGAAAGAAACAATGACGGATCTCCGCCAAAATATCTCTAGATACGCGTTGTGGTTTTGTGTTATCGCCTATTTTGCCGTTTTCACGCTATTGGCGCTTACTAGATACAACGCTTATAATATGGCGATGATAGATTTAGGCAGGATGGACCAGGTGATATGGAATACCTTGCACGGAAGGTTTTTTATCGCCACATTTGAAACCGGGAATTTTTCGCGCCTGCTCTATCACAGCGAATTTATTTATCTATTGATCGCGCCGTTTTATCTGGTCTGGTCCAGCCCCAAGACGCTCATTATTATCCAGGCCCTGGTTGTTTCTCTGGGGGCCTTTCCCGTATTCTGGCTGGCACGCCTAAGATTAAAGAGTATCTTTGCCGCGTATTGTTTCGCTTTGGCTTATCTTTTATATCCTTCTCTTGGGTATGGAGTTTTAATTGATTTTCACCCGGATATGCTGGCCACGTCATTTCTTCTTTTCACATTTTATTTTTTGGAAACCAGGAAATGGAAGGCTTATATTATATTCCTGATACTCTCATTGATGTGCAAAGAATATGTCTGTTTACTCGCGATAACTCTTGGGCTCTACATTACCGTATTCAGAAAAAATTTGAAGTGGGGACTGTTTACCTCTCTTCTGGGTGTCTTTTGGTTTCTGGCGGTCTATAAATTTATTCCCCGGTTTTTAAATACGGGAGATAACTTGATGATTCAGTTTTATGCTCCTCTGGGAGGAAGCGCCTCTTCCATACTGAAGAATATTATCCTGCATCCGCTAAGCACATTTTTAGCAAGTGTAACTGCGTATAAGATGCTTACGCTATTTCTGCTCTTTTTACCGTTAGGGTTTTTGTCATTACTTAACCCCATTGAGCTGGGGATAGCGTTGCCGATATTTTTGGGTCTGTTTCTTTCGCCATTTCTGTCTTATACGAACCACCATAATGGGACGTTAATTCCTTTTATATTTATTTCTGCTATGGGAGGAGCGCGGCTTCTGATTGAAAAAGTCAAACCCAGATACAACAAAATTACTTCCATCGTTGCTGCTTTTGTGCTCTTGGCTAGTTTCTCCGGTACGCTTATCTATGGATTCTCTCCGTTAAATTTGCGTTTCTGGGACAAGTCTTCTTACCGATACTGGAAGAATCCGCATAATTTCAATATTACTGAACATGACCGCATTACGGATAGTTTTATAAAATTGATCCCTCCTGAGGCCGCTGTATCCGCATCCAATCATCTTGGGGCGCATTTAAGCCAGAGGCAGGTAATATATCATTTTCCCGAGCCAAGGAATTTCGCAAAGCTTGATTATATATTAGTTGACCTCCTGGAGTATTTTCCTCTTCCCGGAGCCCCGAGGGAGCAAGAGAAGGCCGCCTTAAGAAACATTATCACAGAAGGAAATTTTAAACTTAAATCCTGGACTGATGGGATTTTACTTTTCCAGAATAATCCGCAAGACAAGGATGAATACCTTATTAGCCTTAATACGGTAAAAGAAGCAACCTCGGAAGATAAACTGGATTTCTCTTTTGATAAAAGGATCAGGTTATTGGGATTCGACCTTAAAGCCAAAGATAAGGTAGAAGGAGGATACAGGTTCAGGGTGGCTTATTACTGGCAGGTATTACCTGGTTTTGATAAAGAGTTCACCTATTCTTATTTCGGTCTAAAAGATAAACTCAACACTCAGTTTGCTATCATTGATAAATTCACAAGCGGTAAGGATGAATTCCGCGTTATGCATCTGCCGATGTATTTATTATATGAAAACGGTAAATTCAATAAAGGGTCGTTAGTCAAGGAGGAGTTCGCATTCTCTCTTCCTGAAGATGTTTTTACCAGTGGTTTTGAATGGAGGTTAGGGATGTATGTCACCCCAAATTATTACTTTATTAATACCAATAGAGATGGGATTCTCCCCGGCACGCAAGAGGCAGTACTCAGGAAAAGGGGTGGCGCCTGATGCGTATCGGTATTGATGCCAGATTTATTCAGGGGCCGAATACCGGAGTAACTAATTACCTGGTTAACCTTATCAAGGCCCTGGAGCGGATAGACAGGGATAATGATTATACGCTTTTTCTTTCTGACCCGGATTATGCTGGGCGTCTGAGGCAAGGCAGTAGATTTAAGGTGATAGTCAAGGAGGCAAGCGCTCTTTTCTGGAAGAATGTCTGGTTACCAAAACAGGCGCGGAAATTAAAGATCGATGTTATGCATTTTCCGGCTTATACCTGTCCGTTTGTCAAGGTCAAAAATAGCGTAGTCACTGTGCATGACCTGGTCCATAAAGTTAACCCGCGGTGGTTTTCTTTGCGTGAATTAATACTGATCGGGTTGCCTATTACAATCGCTATCCGTAAAGCGGCCAAGATCATCGCTGTTTCCGAAAGCACTAAAAGGGATATCATGAAATTCTACGGCGTCAAGGAAGATAAGATTGCGGTAACGCTTGAGGCGGCGGATTCCACATTCAGGCCGATTAACGACCAAGCGGCTTTAGAGGATATCAGGAGCAAATATAAACTCGGCATTAATTTTATCCTTTATGTGGGGGTCCTTTTCAAGCGCCGGAATATTCAAAGGCTAATAGAGGCTTTCTTGTTGATGCAAAAAGATAAAGAACTCCCGGGGTACCAATTAGTCATTGCCGGCCCGGGGAAAGATTATTTTGACCTCCAAGGCCTACTGGACAGATATAAAC
Organism: Candidatus Omnitrophota bacterium; assembly: GCA_028710405.1. Classification (GTDB taxonomy): domain Bacteria; phylum Omnitrophota; class Gorgyraeia; order Gygaellales; family Profunditerraquicolaceae; genus JAQTUD01. Next base: position 1,138 of record JAQTUD010000008.1, on the reverse strand, counting down.
TGCGTGACCGGGTAAGCTATTTAGGGTATGTAGACCAGCAGGACCTGCCGTTATTATATAACGCGGCAAGTTTTTTCGTTTATCCTTCTTTATACGAAGGGTTTGGTTTACCGGTGCTTGAAGCGATGAGTTGCGGCAAGGCGGTTATTACTTCTAATGTTTCTTCGCTTCCGGAGATTACCGGGGAGGCCGGCATATTGATAGACCCTTATAGCACGGAAGAGTTATATCAGGCGATGCGCCGTTTGGGCCAAGATAATGGTTTAAGAGAGCGATTAGGAGATCTGGCGTTAGAGCGTTCCAGGAATTTTAGCTGGGAGAAGATGGCGCGCCAGACCCTTGAGGTTTATCAACAGGCCGCAGGGAACAGGAAAGGCGATTGATATGGAGATTACCGAAGTATCGCGAAAACATTTTCTGGATGAAGGCGAACGGATAAAAGCCGAAGACAGAGAGGCCGTTTATGAGGCGCGTGACCCTAAAGAGTTGGCCATGCAGCTTGATTTCGGTTATATCCGTTATGATACCATCTTTAAATTAACCGATAAATACTGCCTGGATAAGTCCGGCAGGCATCTGGACCTGGGGTGTGGATTGGGTTATGTGATGGCAAAGCTGGCCCAAAAAGGCTTACGTACCAGCGGCGTGGATATATCAAAAAGTTTTATTGAGATCGCGCGAGAGAAACTTAAGCATTTAGGGTTAAAATACGAGCACCTTTTAGAAGCCGATCTTCAAAAGAAAATCGGCCTGCCGGATGCAGGTTTTGATTTTATTACCTCTACGGATGTCCTGGAGCATATTGAGAAACCGGAGTTTTTCTTTGTTCAGATACGTCGCCTCCTCAAAGCCGGCGGTAGGGCGATAATCTGCACGAACAACATCTGTAGTATCTGGGGGATAGAGAAGGTCGCAAAGGAATTATTTTTTCAGGATAAGGGGTTCCATCCTATTGATCGCTGGGCGACTATCCCTGCCTTGAAGAAGATGGCCCATAGGTTCGGGTTCAAAGTCCTGGAAATAAGAGGGGCTTATTTCTTTCCCTTCCTGCGTATGCAGGCCTTATTATCTGTGTTTGGTATTTATAAAAAACGTTATGAGATCAATGAGCGGCTATCACGCTCTTTCTTCAAATACT
>JAQTUD010000007.1 GCA_028710405.1 Candidatus Omnitrophota bacterium | reverse complement strand
TTTCAGAAGGCCCGGCGGCTTCCTTTTCTGCCTTGGTTATCTTATCCGGCTGGCCCAATAATAAGATTACCTGCTCTTTGGTAGAGCCGGCAGTAACTTTTATTTCCCGCAGATTATTTTTTGCCGCTTCATCTAAATCAGCGTGGCTGGAGATATATTCTTCCACCCTGGCCTTAAGTTCGGCGATATCTTCATCATAGGCCTGTCTTCCACGGAAGTCATTAATCAAGACAATTTTAGTTTTAGGGGCGAACTTGCGCTTTATCCTCTTCTCTTCCCTGGTAAAACTGTATAATTGGTTACAATTATCCGCGCGTGGGATAGAAGAACAACCCGCGGCCAGGATACAAACTAACGCCAGCGTCAGAAATGGTAGCTTCATGGCTTGATCAATGCCAAGGTTTCGCTGCGGGTCTTTTCGTTCTCCTTAAAGATACCCCGCACCGCCGAGGTAACAGTGGATGTCCCGGGCTTGCGGATACCCCGCATTGACATACAAAGATGCTCCGCCTCAATGATAACCATAACCCCCAGGGGCCTTAGTTTTGACATTACAATATCGGCAACCTGGGTAGTGAGCCGCTCCTGCACCTGCGGCCTGCGACATAAGATATCTACCACCCGCGCAAGTTTGCTTAATCCGGTAACGCGTCCGTTCTTAGGGATGTAGGCGATATGCGCCCGGCCGAAAAAGGGAGTGAGATGATGCTCACAGGTAGAATAGATCGGGATACCTCTTAAGAGCACGATCTCGTTATGTTTTTGGTCAAGGATCACCTCAAGTTCTTTCTCGGGCTTAAGATTTACGCCGGCAAATATCTCTTCATACATATCAGCGACGCGCTTTGGCGTATCCAACAGGTCTTTTCTGGCGGGATCCTCACCGATCGCCTCCAGGATATCCTTAATCGCCTTTTCAATTTTTTTCTTATCCATAATAACTGCTCCTTCCGTTGATTCCAACGTCGTCATTGCGAGGAGCCAAAGCGACGAAGCAATCCCGCTTTGAGATTGCTTCGCCACTTCGTGGCTCGCAATGACGAAAGAGATTATACACGCTACCCATCTACTTGCCTATACAGAAATCAGCGAATATCTTATCTAATAAATCCTCAGAAAATTCTTTACCTAATAAACGGTCCAGATAGCTCAAGGCATCCTTAATATCCTGGGCGATAAACTCAACCGACAATTTATCATCCAGCGAAACTATGGCCTGGCCGATTAATTTCTGGCTTCTCTTTAATTCCTGAATATGCCGCATATTGCAGACTAAGATCGATTCGGCGGCAGGAGCCAACCCTTGATAAGCCGATCCCGCGATCGCCTCCTCAAGCAGATCAAGGCCTTTTGTCTTCTTTGCCGAGATCTCAATTACCCTGCTGAATGCCTTTAAAATTTTTTCTTTCCGCAGGCGCTGCTGCAGATCTATTTTGTTGATTACGGCAAGGACGGTTTTCTTACGCAGTTTTTTTATCAGCGAAAGATCCGCTTTATTTAACCCACATGAGCCGTCAAAGAGTAAAATTACCAGGTCCGCCAGCGCGATACTTTTATTTGTGCGCTGGAGCGCTTTTTTCTCTATCAGCCCGCGGGCCTTGAGGATCCCGGCGGTATCCACGATCCTGGCCGGTATTCCTTTTATATCCAAGGTCTCTTCAATGGTATCTCGGGTAGTCCCGGCGATAGGCGTAACAATAGAACGCTCCTGTTTCAGGAGGGCGTTTAATAAAGAAGACTTGCCGCTATTGGGCCTGCCGCAGATCACTACGCTTAAACCCTCACGCAAGACCCTGCCCAGGCGCGAACTACGACTGATCTCCTCCAGGCCGTGTTGGGCTTCTTCTAATCTCTGCCTGAGTGTAGCCAATTGCGCGGGGGTAATCTCCTCTTCAGGAAAATCAATTCCGGCTTCTAAGGCAGTGAGCGCTTCCAGGAGTTTATCGCGGATCCGATTTATCTTGAAAGAAAGCGCGCCCTTGAGCTGCTCCTCTCCCACCCTTAAAGCGTAATCGGTCTTGGCGCGGATAATATCCAGGACCGCCTCTGCCTGAGCTAAATCAATCCTGCCGTTTAAAAATGCCCGCTTGGTAAATTCGCCGGGTTCGGCTAAGCGGCAGCCGTTCTCTAAAACTAAATCTAACGCCCGGCGCAAGGCCATAATCCCCCCGTGGCAATTTATCTCTACTACATCTTCCCTGGTGTAAGATTTTGGCGCGCGCATCACGGTGAGGATGACCTCATCAACAACTTCCCTGCCGCCAGCCATGATCCAGCCATAATGCGTGGTATATGTCTTAAAACCGGACGGGATTTTTTTACTTTTGCAGGTAAAGACCTTATCCGCTACCTCCAGCGCCTGTGTGCCGCTGATGCGCACAATGCCTATGCCAGATTCTCCGAGTGGCGTGGTAATAGCGGCAATAGTATCGGTCAAGTTATGCCTTATCATCTTTTAAACAGCCCGCGCGCCTGGCCCGTCACAAATAACGAACCGGTAATTAAAATTAAATCCTCTCTATTGGCTTCTTTTTGGGCCAAGCCTAATGCCTCTGGCACATTATTAGTTATATGCTGCTTTCTGTCATTAAAATATTTGGCCAAATCTTCCGGCTTAGTGGCACGGGGGTTATCTGCCTTGGTCAAAATAACTTCATCGGCTAAATTGCATAATACATTACATATGCCTTTTATATCTTTATCATTAGAAATACCCAAAACTAAAATTAGCCTTTTGTATTTAAAATTTTCTTTAATGGTTGATTTTAAAGCGCCGGCAGAAGCAATATTCTGCGCGCCATCTAAAACCACCAAAGGATTTTTAGCGATAACCTCGCACCTGGCCGGCCACCTGGTATTATAAAGACCGCGCCTTATGGAATCAACGTCTATATTTATGCCGCTAAACCCCAGCGCCTCTATTGCTCCGACTGCCCCAGCAGCGTTAACCAACTGATGAGCCCCTAAAAGCCTTATTCTTAAGGCCGGATATTCACCGGCAACGCCTTGAACTTTGAACTTTGAACTTTGAACTTCGAACTTTATATCCCTGCCTACTTCATATAACCGCGCCCCTGTTTGATGGCATCTTTTCCTGATTACTTCCGCTGCTTCTCTCTCTTGAGACGCGCTAATTACAATAGACCGGTTACTTTTAATAATCCCCGCCTTCTCCGCGGCTATCTTACTCAAAGTATTCCCTAATTTCTGAGTATGTTCGTAACTTATCGGGGTGATAACGCACACAAGAGGGCTGACCACATTTGTGGCATCCAGTCTGCCGCCTAAGCCGGTCTCTAAAACCGCAAAATCAACTTTTTTCTCTTTAAAATAGACAAAGGCCAGGGCAGTATAGACCTCAAAGAAAGAGAGCGGCCCATAAACAGAATTCCGGTTGTATTTTTCTATTGCGGGCTTGAGCCTCTTTACCAAGAGTGCTAAGTCTCTCCTGGTGATCATTCCTTCAAAATCATCTGCCTTCTGCTTTCTGTCCCCTGCCTTCTGTAATATGCGTATCCTCTCTCTGAAATCGCTAAGATGAGGCGAAGTGTACAATCCGACCTTATAGCCGGCCTCCCTTAATATATAGGTAAGGAAGGCGCAAGTGGACCCCTTCCCCTTGGTGCCGGCTACATGCAGGAAGCGCAGGTTATCTTGCGGATTCCCGATCAACCTCAGGAATTTTTTAATACGTTCCGGCTTCAGGGATTCTTTGTAAGGCCAGGCAGGGATTTTTTCGTAGTTGACAAAAGATTCCAGGTAGTTTATTACTTGGGAATAGGTCATTTACTACATTTATCAATGGCGGAAATGCCGGATACCGGTAGTGACCATGGCGATCTTATATTTATCCGCCATCTTGATGATCGCCTCATCGGCGATAGAGCCGCCGGGCTGGATAATGGCCTTGATCTTGTATCTGGCGGCCAACTGTATAGCATCCTCTTTAGGAAAGAAGGCATCCGAGGCCATACAGCTGCCTTGCGCTAACTTTCCAGCTTCCTTAGTAGAGATGTAAACAGAATCAACGCGCGACATCTGTCCGGCGCCGATACCCACGGTCTTGGTGCCGCGGACAAGGACAATGGCGTTGGATTTTACGTGTTTGGCTACCTTCCAGGCAAAGAGCAGGCTCTGCATATCTTTGGCTGCAGGCTTCTTTTTGGTTACTACCTTTAAATTGGCAAGGTCCAGGGTCTGAATATCCTTATCCTGCAAGAGCAGCCCGCCGGATACCCGTTTAAGGTCATATTCGGCGAGGATATTCAAGTCATCTAACTCCAATAGACGCAGGTTCTTTTTATCTTTAAAAAGTTCCCTGGCCTCTTTATCAAAACCCGGGGCAATAATGCACTCCAGGAACCCGCTTTTGGCAACCACTTTGGCAGTTTTTAGATCCATTTTTCTGTTTAAGGCCACGATACCGCCAAAGGCCGAGAGTTGATCGCATTTCCAAGCCGCCAGATATGCCTTATCCAAAGCCTTGTCTTCGGCCACGCCGCAGGGGTTATTATGTTTGACAATCACTGCCGCCGGATCGCTAAACTCTTTAACCAGTTCAAACGCGGCATTCAAATCCAGAATATTATTGAAGGATAATTCCTTTCCCTGCAACTGCTTCAAATTTATAAGGCCGGCCGTCTTTGTCTTTTCCTTATAAAAGGCGGCTTTCTGGTGCGGATTTTCTCCGTAACGTAACTCCTGTATTTTAGTAAATCCCAAATTCAACTCTTCCGGGAAACTGGTGACTTGGTGACTTGGTGACTTGGTGACCAGACTATTAAAGTAGTTATAAATCGCCGCGTCATAACGGCTGGTGCGGCCAAATACCTCAATACCAAGCTCCTCCATCAGGTCTTCGCCGAGGGAGCCGTTATTTTTCTTGAGTTCCGCGATGACCTGCGGATAACGCGCCGCCTCGCAAATGACCGCCACAGACCGGCGGTTCTTTGCCGCTGAACGCAGCATAGACGGCCCACCGATATCAATATTCTCAATGGCTTCTTCTTTGGTGACCCCGGGTTTTTGCGTGGTCTTCTCAAAAGGATATAAATTTACTACTACCATATCAATGAGGCCGATATTATTGGTTTTGACGGTCTGCATATGCTGGGCGTTATCTCTTAAGGCCAGGAGCCCGCCGTGGATCTTGGGGTGCAGCGTCTTTACCCTGCCATCCAGCATCTCGGGAAATCCGGTATATTCAGAGACCTCCTTTACGGGAATATTATTCTCGCGCAGCAATTTTGCCGTGCCGCCGGTAGAGAGGATCTCCACGCCGAACTTATTCAGTTCCTGGGCAAATTCCAGTATCCCGGTTTTATCTGAAACGCTGATTAAAGCCCGTTTGATCTTAACCATTCTTATGCCCTTTCTTATTTATTAAACCGAAAATTTACCAGATCCCCATCCTGCATGATGTAATCCTTCTGCTCCAGGCGCATCTTCCCGGCCTGCTTTGCCGGGGTCTCCCCTCCGGCCTGGATAAAATCAGTAAAGCTTGTGATCTCGGCGCGGATAAAACCCTTCTGAATATCGGAATGTATCGCCCCTGCCGCTTCCGGGGCATTTGTCCCTTTTTTGATCAGCCAGGCGCGCGCTTCCTTCTCTCCCTGCCCGGCGGTAAAAAAACTGATGTATCCGCCCTGACTAAGACATTTTAAAAACAGGGCATCCTGATCCTCCAGTTCCCCGGCCTCAACCATAACTACCGGCTTATTAGTCAGTAGGCCGTAACTGGACATTAACCTTTGCTCATCCTGGCTTAATCCCGCCTGAAAGATAAATTCCTCTTTTTCTAAAATTCCTTTGAGCTTATTCAAAAGGACCTTTTCCTGCTCTTCGGGATTACGGCTCAAGCGGGTCTCAATAAACTCCAGGTCTTTTAAAACCAGGTCCGTCCGGGAATTGGCATCAGCCAGGATGACATCGGCGTCCAGCGCGGAATCCTCGCCCACGCATTCTACCTGCAAGTAAGTCTTTTTCTTACACTTGCTCAAATCGTTGATCTGATCCAGGCGGGAGTCCTTAATATTGCGTTTCCCTAAAGATATATCGGGGAGAGAGAATAGGCTGATCTTCATTATTTTTTTAAGATAAGGTTATTGTTCTTCCTGTTGCTGCTTCCTGGTTGTCTGGTAATGGCTGATAATAGTAGAGGCGATTTTATGCGGGACTTCTTCGTAGTGTGAAAATCGCATTGTATACGAACCTCTTCCGCCGGTAATAGAACGCAGGTCATTGGCGTATTTGAACATCTCCGATAGCGGCACCTGGGCCTTTACGATCTGCGCCCTGGCCTTTACATCCATCCCTATCACGCGGCCCCGGCGGGAATTAATGTCTCCTGAGATGGCCCCTAAGAACTCCTCGGGGATATTTATCTCTACATCCATGATCGGCTCCAGTAACACTGCCCCTGCCTCAAGCACCGCTTTTCTTAAAGCCATACCCCCGGCGATCTGAAAGGCCATATCGGAGGAGTCAACTTCATGGTAAGAGCCGTCTACCAGCGTTACGCGGATATCCTCGATGGGGTAACCTGCCAGCGCCCCTTCCAGGGTGGCGTTGCGTACCCCTTTTTCAACAGAAGGGATAAAATTGCGCGGGATAGCGCCTCCGAATATCTTATCCACGAATTCAACTCCCTTGCCTCTTTCTAAAGGCTGCAATTCTATCCAGGCGTCTCCGTATTGGCCGCGGCCGCCGGATTGGCGCTTAAACTTCCCCTGGACCTTGACACTCTTTGTTACCGTTTCTTTATAGGAAACCTTGGGCGTGCCCAGTTCTACCTGCACGTTAAACCTTTTTTTCAGCCGGCCGACCATAACTGTCAAATGCAGGTCGCCCAGGCCGGAAATTATCAGTTCCTTTGTCTGCGGGTCATGAGTAAATTTAAACGTGGGGTCTTCCGCCGCCAGTTTATGCAGGGCTTCGGAGATCTTCTCTTCATCTTCCCGGGACTTTGGTTTTACCGAGGCTGAAATCGCCGCCTCCGGAAAAACTATCGGCTCAAACAAAAATTGCTCTTTATCGTTGGCCAGGGAGTTGGAAAGTACAGTCTCCTTTAATTTGGGGATAGCCACGATATCCCCGCAGGATGCTTCCTCAATATTCCTCTGGTCTTTTCCCTGCAGGAAAAAGATCGAACCGATCCTCTCCTTGACTTTTTTATTCACGTTATAAAAACCTGTGTTGTGAGTAAGTTTCCCGGAGAAAATACGTAACAGTGTCAGCTGTCCGACATAGGGATCGGAGATATTTTTAAAAACAAAAGCGCTAAAAGGGGCAGTTTCGCTTAATTGAACTTCTTTTTTTACTTCCGGCTTGAGCGGATCGCCAGCCACGACCTTCTGGCGTGAAACAGGGCTAGGCAGGTATTTGACCACCCCATCCAAGAACTCAACCAGGCCTTTATCAACCAAAGCAGAGCCTGAAAATACCGGGAAGACCTTCCTTTTTAATACTGCTTGTGTCAGACCGCTGGCTAATTCCTGGGCGGATAAGCTGACGCCTCCCAGGTATTTTTCAAGGAGCGTGTCATCGCTTTCGGCGATCGCCTCCACAAGCGAAGAGTCTTCTAACGAATCAATCACGACACAAGACTTTGAAAATGTTTCCTTTAATTCCCCCAGGACCTTATCAATGTCGGCGTCTTGCTTGTCGGACTTATTAATAAAAATAAGGCAGGGGATATTATTCTCTTCCAGGATCTGCCAGGCGCGCTCAGCCCCTACTTCTATGCCGCTTGAGGCATCCACGACAATCACCGCGCCATCAACCGCCCTGATGCCGGAGAGGACCTCTCCGTAGAAATCAAGATAGCCCGGGGTGTCCACCATTTGTATCCGGGTGCCTTTATAGTCGCAATTAAGAAGGCTTAAATTTATGGAGCTTTTTCTTTCAATTTCGTCAAAGCTGTAGTCGCTTGCGGTAGTGCCGTCTTCAACCCTGCCTTTTCTGGAGGTAGCTTTACAAAAGTAAAGGATGGACTCGGCGAGGCTGGTCTTGCCTGACTGGGCGTGGCCTAAGAGGACAAAATTTCTTTTGTTTGTAATATCCATATTACAAACTCCTTTTGCCGATATTCTTTAAGGAAGTGTATTATATAACAGGGACCAAAGCTGGTCAAGTATAAAAACTTAGGATTATTCTAGGTAGGTGTAGATCTTACCTTTATAGTTGCGCAGGACGTATTTACCTTTTGCCTGGGAGAGGATATAGTTGGGCCCTACGGGGATCTTGCCTCCTCCTCCGGGGCCGTCAATGACATAGGTAGGCACGGCATAACCTGAAGTATGGCCGCGGAGCTTTTCTATGATGTTGATGCCGCTGGCCACGGGGGTGCGGAAATGCTGCGTCCCCTTTACGGGGTCGCATTGATAGATATAATACGGCCGGACCCTGATCTGCAGGAGTTCGTGCACCAGCTTCTTCATAATGTATGGCCGGTCATTAATGCCTTTTAAAAGCACAGTCTGGCTCCCCAGGGGGATCCCGGCATCCGCCAGCATCTCACAGGCAATTTTAGAGCGCTTGGTGATCTCTTTAGGATGGTTAAAATGGATGCTTACCCAGAGCGGAGAATATTTTTTAAGTATATTTACCATCTTTTCGGAGATGCGCTGGGGCAGGCTTACTGGAACGCGCGTGCCGATACGCAAGAACTCCACGTGCGAGATAGAGCGCAACTTCGCCAGGAGCGCGTCAAGCTCTTCATCCTCAAGCACAAAAGGGTCTCCGCCGGAGATAAGCACGTCGCGGATCTTACGGTTGGATTTTATATATTCGATCGCCGCGTCAAAACGCGTGGAAGAATTATCTTCCTGATGCTCGCCCACCAGCCTTCTCCTGGTGCAGTGCCGGCAATACATAGCGCAATGCTCGGTCGCCAATAACAACACACGGTCAGGATAACGATGTACCAAGTGAGGTGCGGGAGAATCCCGGTCTTCGGCTAAAGGATCAACCATTTCATGCGGCCCGACGGCAAATTCTTCCCCTACCGGGACCGCCTGGCGGCGCAGAGGGCAATTAGGGTCTTCGGGGTCAATGATCGTGGCCCAATAAGGAGTGATCGCCATAGAGAGCCGGCCGCTGGCCTTCTTGATCCCGGCTTCTTCCTCCGGGGTCAATTTAATGACCTGAGCTAGGTCATCGCGGGAACGGATCCTGTGTTTTAATTGCCAATGCCAATCCTCCCAATCCAGGGGGTTGACATCTTTAAATAAACTTATCTGCTGATAATCCGAGGGCCTGTGTATTCTCCTGACCGGCGCTTCTATCTGGGTCTTCTGGCTTTCAGTTAAGGCCGCATTGTTCAATTCAATTCCCTCCTGCGCTCATAAGCGCTGATCAATATCGCTTCAATAAGTTCGTCATACTGCATACCCGCCGCGTAAGCCATTAACGGCAGATTAGATTCTTTCGGATCAAGCCCGGGCAGGGGATTTATCTCCAAAACATAAGGCACATTATCCCGGCTCAAGCGTATATCCGTGCGGGAAACTCCAAAACAGCCTACCGCAAGATGTGTCTTGAGGGCAACTTCTTTTACCCTTACCTCGGTCTCTCTATCTAACCTGGCCGGACAGTGGAATTCCGGCACCAGGCCCAGATTAGCATTTCCCTGGAATTCCTTCATCCTCCAGGAATAAAAATATTCTCCGCTATGCAGGCAGTTGGAAAAATCTATCTCCAGGACCGGCAGGATAGTTATCTTGCCGTTCTGCAGGATCCCTACCGTTAATTCTTTACCGGCGATGAATTCCTCAACCAGGGCCTCCTGGCTGTAACGTGCTATTATATCTTTTACCTTATTAAAGAGCGCTTCCGGAGTATTCACGACGCATGAGGGCTCTATGCCTTTGGCTGAACCCTCGCAGTTTGGTTTTACGATCAAGGGAAACCTTAAGTTTCTATCCAGCCCCTCATCGCCTCTGGAGAAAACCTGGAACGCCGGCGTGGGGATATTCTCCGCCTTTAATATTTTTTTAGTGAGCGCCTTATTCAAAGCCAGCGCCAGGGAAAAAGTATTAGAGCCGGTATAAGGGATATTCAGATAATCCAGGAAAGCGGGAAACTCTGATTCCCTAAACCTCCCTTGCCTGCCCTCGGAAATATTAAAGACCATATCCACGCGGCTTTTCTTAAAGTAAGAGAATGAACCGGGGGACCCGACATCCACGGCCTCAACGCTATGCCCCCTTCCCTCCAGCGCCCTGACAATCGCCTCTATGGTCTGGGGAGAATCAAACTCCGAGAAATAATCCGCGGGCTTATCCTTATCTTCCCTCTTAAGATTATATGCAAGAGCGACCTTCATTTAGTTCAAGCCGTATCTCTTAAACGCGTTATTTATGATCCTGCCGACCATCTTTTCATAAGTGGTGCCGGTGACTTTCGAGATAAGCATAAAAACATCTTCAGTAGAAAGAGAGGGCAGGGGATTTATCTCCAACACATAAGGGTTACCATCCTTATCGACCCGAAAATCTACCCTGCCGAAATCCCGGCAATCTAGCGCGTGGTATGCCTTAAGCGCGTAATCTTTCATCTTCTTCTCTAATTCTTTACTGATGGGCGCCGGGCAGACATACTCCAGCCTGTCAGAAGAAATGCGCGCGAAAGTATAAAATCTATCCCCCAGGTTAAGATCCCCGTCGATTTTTACCTGCACTACCGGCAGGGCCTCGGCGTCTTCATTTCCCACGACAGCCACGGTAAACTCCGTGCCGGAAATAAACTCCTCAACCAGCGCCGGCTGTTTATAAATCTTGGTGACCAATTCCACCTGCCTCTTCAGGCCATCCATATCTTCCACGCGCGACTTTTCACTTAATCCCTTAGAGGAACCTTCAAAACGCGGCTTGACGATCATCGGGAATTTGCAATGGTCGGTATCAGCGAGTTCATCAATGGATTTTACTTCAAAGAATTTCGGGGTGGGCACTCCTTCATAGATAAAGATCTTTTTTGCCATGATCTTATCCAGGGTCATCCCCAGGGTAAGGGCGTCAGAGCCGACAAAAGGAATACCTAACATCTCAAGGAGGATGGGCACCTGCGATTCCCGATTCCTGCCTATGGTCGAGCCTTCGGAGATATTAAAAACCATATCCACGTCCAGGGAATTCATCTCTTCCAACAATTTAGAAATGCTCCCTATCCTCTTGACGCGGAATCCGTTGGCTTCTATGGTCTTGGTAACTACCTCTACCGTGGAGGGGGCGTCAAATTCGGCGTTGGCATCAGCCGGGTCGCCTTCTTTGAACTGGTAATCCGTCTTTAAATCGTATGTCAGGCCTATAGTTTTCATAAAATTTTCTGGCGATTAAAAAATAAGGCCCCTTTTGTTCTGGAGCCTTTTTAAAATCACCGCTGGTTCTTCAATTTGTGCTTTCTAACCTCCTAAAATTTTATTTTCTTTATTATTTTTTATCATAACATACACTGATTGTCAAGAAATTTTTATATTTTTGTGATTTTTTAAATCCGGATTTTCCGACGGAGAAAGCGGTTATTTCACAAATTCCACCTTCCCCCAGCTGATAAGATCGTTATTCAAGATGATTATCGCGCCCAAGACCCCTTTTATGCCACGGGCGAACATTAGCGCGCCTTGTAAATCCTGGCGCTGCCTTACCCTGTTGGCTGTGGCGGTAGCCACAGCGTCGGCTAAGGCAACGTCTTTGGAGAGTATTACCACGCTATCCGCGCGGCCAAAGCTTAAAGAATGGCCGACTGTCCCCGAAGAAGTACAAATTCCCAGCGGAGTATCTTTAGGCTTGATCTTAATTTTAAGCGCGTTCCATAATTTGGATTTACCTGTATAGATACCGACCAGGCGGGATTTTTTTGTTTTCAGGAATATATCCCCGCCATTCTCAATGATCACCTGCCGGTAACCTTTTTTTAAGAGATCCTTCCCGAGCCTTTGCGCGATCGCTCCAGCGACGGCAGCCATCGGCCCCACACCGGCCCTATCCGCGGCCTGCGCCATATCTTGAATGACCCGGGGGGCGCTTAATTCTACGGCGATAGGTTTTAAGGCGGTGAGAAATCTCCTATCGCGGCTAATATAATTCTCAATATCCCAACGGTAAGAATTTATCCTCTCCAGGATAAAATCCTCATCGGGCTTTTTATCGCAAAGGACTTCTATATCCGTTTCGCTTTTAGCGATACGCAAAAGCCGCAGGTCCTTAGCATTCACCCAATCCCGATAAAATCTTCTCCGGTATCTATCAGTCTTCATATAAATTGCAAACCTATCTTAAGCTTTTCCGACGGGGACACTTTCCGTCTTTCTGTAGGGGACACTTTCCTATGTATGTCTAGTTATATTACTACGGAAAGTGTCCCCTACAGCGTGGTAGGCAGAAAGTGTCCCCTAAACGTTATTTAGCATATCCTGGGGAGGTGTTCGGCGGTCAGCATATCCACGATCCGCTGCGTGCCCAAGGTAGTATTCAACACTACCTTTCCCCGCGGCTCTTTTACTACCCTACCGATAATTCGGGCGTAGCACCCCAGGGGATGTTTTTTAAGAAGACGCAGCACTTTTTGAGCCTGGCCGCTTTTTACAACCAGGAGCGCGCATCCTTCGTTGGCAAGATACAACGGATCCATGCCTAATAACTCGCATGCTGCCGTAACCTGCGAAGAAACAGGAATATCCCTCTCTTCAATAACGATCCCTAACCCGGAGGATTCGGCGGCCTCATTTAAAGTCGTAGCCACCCCGCCGCGGGTAGGGTCACGCATAAATTTTATGGCATCGGTTTTTTTTATTATCGGAGCCAAAAGACTGTTCAGGGGTGCGCAGTCGCTCTTTATGGCAAACCCCAGGTCCAGCTCTTTTCTTTTGGCTAAGACCGCCAGGCCATGCTGGCCCATCTTTCCACTAAGAATGATCTCATCTCCGAAGGAGATATTCTTTATTGAAAGCCTTCCTCTGGTAATTATCCTGCCGATGCCGGAAGTATTAATGAATATTTTGTCCGCCGCGCCCCTCTCCACAACTTTTATATCTCCGGTAGCGATATATACCCCGGCCTGGCGGGCAGTTATACGTATGGAATCCACTATCTTCTCTAAGAGCGCGTAATCCAATCCCTCTTCAATTATAAAAGCCAGGGATAGGAATTCCGGGATAGCCCCCTGCATCAAAAGATCATTTACCGTCCCGCAAACAGAGAGTTTTCCGATATCTCCGCCGGGGAAAAATAAAGGGCTGACCACAAAAGAATCGGTGCTAAAAGCGATCCTCTGGCGGTAATCTATAAAAGCGCTGTCAGAGAGCTCTCTGAGCACGGGATTATCCAGCTTCTCAAGCAGCAGGCCTTTGATCAGATCATGCATCATCCTCCCGCCGCTTCCATGGGCGATCAGTATCTTCTTATTTTTCATTTGATTAGATTAACTTGGGTCACCCCGGCGCTAATCAGGTCTCTGTTCAGCTGTTCAATGCCGGTAAAGGTAAAACCATTGATGCCCAACTTCCTGGATGCCTCAACAAGGTCCGGCCTGTCGTCGGTATAGAAACATTCCTGCGGGGAAACTCCTAAAACTTCCAGGGCCTTGAAGTAAATTCGCGGGTCAGGCTTCCTGACTCCTTCTTCAAAGGAAGCGACGATGCGCGGGAAGCCCTCAAATATAGAAAAGTTCTTTTTTATATATTCAAAATGCAGAACGTTTATATTTGTCAGTAATAAGGTCTTATAATCCTTCCTTAAGGAGAGCGCCAGCTCATAGGCGGCGATATTCTTGGGTGAAAGAAAGAATATCTCATTCCAGATCGGCACAAAACCCGCGAAATCCAACCGCAGGTTAAGCGTCTTTTTTACTTTTAGAAAAAAATCTTCCGGAGAGATCTTGCCTTCCTCAAAGAGTCCGGTGATCTCGGAATCAAAAAACAGGTTGAATATTTCCTCGCCACTTAGGTCGGTGAAACCGGATACCCTCTCGGCGGCCCGGCGGTGGTCAAAATCAATCAGCACATTCCCCAGATCAAATATTACGGCTTGCATTAATTCCCCTTGTCTTTATTCTTGCGAAAAAGGTCCAGGAATTTGTCTTCGTATTCTTTATATACGTTCCATTTATCCAATTCGGATTTTAATTCCGTGGCAGTGGCGATATTATTTTCCGCCTGCAGAAAAAGTTTATCAATTTTCTCCTTCACTGAAAACGGAAGCTTGGTCAACTGGCTGAGGCTCTTTTTAATCTTCTCTATCTCTTCTTCTCCTATCGGGCCGGCTGTCCCCTGGGTGGGCCCGAGTTTTAAATAATCCAGCAGGCGGTTGATCTCGGTCTCCATCCCTTGCGCCTGTTCAATAAGGGCGGAAAAATCTAGCCGGATATCCATTATCCTGGTGAGTGCCGCCAATACCGCCTTAGCTGCCTTGGGGTTTTCAATCTGGATAGTATAAAGAGGGATCTCCCCTAACAGGCAAAAGCCCTCCATGCCCTTCTTTTTGGCAATCCCTAAAAACAGGCCGTTCATACCGCTGATCTGTCCCTGAGAGAGGAGATTAAAACCGTGTTTCTTAAGGCTATTCTTTAATCCCTCGGAGGTGGCGGCAAACCAAGTGGTAGGTTCCTGGGTATGGTCAATAGGGCTGGGCATAGAAGCAAAACCGATGACTTCTTTCGCGCCAAAACTTTTGGCAAGGTCAATGATCTTCTCGGAATAACTTTGCGCCCGGGTCAGATCCGGCTGGGCATTGCTGATAAAAACTATGAGGTCGCGCGGCCTGGCTCCTGCGCCTTTGCTGGTAGCCCTTTGTTTTTTCCAATAATAGAATTTCCCCTCTGCCAACGGCGGCAGGCCCAATATACCGCCCTCAATCACGCTGCCGGTCAAATAAAAAAAATCTTCGGGGAGGATCCGGGCAAATTCTTCCATCTTCAGCTTTTCCACCAGATGCGTCGCCGCCTTAAACGCCACCTCTCCCATACCCGGCCAGGCGACAATAAAATAGGGATCCCTAAGTTTGGGCCTCCTGATAATCTTAATTCCTTCCATAGTTATCTCCCTTGATAATTTTTCAAAAACTCTTCTAACATAAAGGCCCCTTTGTATAAATTACTTACTTTCACATATTCATCGCTCATGTGCGCGCAACCTGCGGAGCCAAAACCCGTGGCTACCGCGGGTATATTCTTATGCTGGAAGAAAGTGATCACTGTGGCCCCTTCCGAGCCTTTTATCCGCGGCCTTGCCCCGGCTTTACGTATCGCCCTTGCCAAGCCACCTACTAACGGATGAGCGCGGTCAATAATATAAGGCTGCTGCACTCCATCTACTTCTATCCGCGCCGCGCCAGGCGGCATCCCGGCCTTGCGCGCCTGCATCTCTGCCTCTTTTTTTATGCGGCCAATCAACCTTTGCGCGGACTCTCCGGGGAGGAAACGCAGGTCCAATTCAAATTCGCACCAGTCCGCCACAATATTCACTTTATCCCCGCCCTTTATCACCCCCAGGTTAATAGTAGGGGCTTTCAGGTAATCATTCTTGGAATAAACAAATTTGTGTTTGCGTATCCTGTTGATTATATCTATGGCGATATCAATGGCGTTGATCCCCCTGTCAGGATAAGCCCCATGCGCGCGGAGCCCGCGTATCTTTACTTTTAGATGTATCAGGCCTTTCTGGGCGATAATAATACTAAAATCATCAGAATCTAATATCACCGCCGCATCCGGCTTTAATATGCCCTTATCCAGCAAAGGGACCAGGCCTGATGCGGACCCGGCTTCTTCATCGGCGGTAGCGGCAAAAATAAGGCTGTAGCCTAAAGTTACCTTGTCTTCTACGAGGCTATTTATGGCCTCTAGCGCGCAGGCGAGGTTTCCTTTGCAATCGGTAGCTCCCAGGCCATAAAGTTTACCCTTGCGTATCAGACCAGAGAATGGGTTAGCGCGCTTCCAGCTCCTCCCCGCCGGGACAGTATCCAGATGCGGGCTGATAAGTAAAGACTTCTCTCCCGCCTCCCCCATGCGCGCGACGACATTTGACCTGCCTTTTTTAAATTCATAGATCCTTGTCTTTACCCCTAAATCCTGGAGGTATTTTTTTATGAACCTAGCGATACGGGATTCGTCTCCGGGAGGATTCTCTGAATTTGTTTTAATAAGCTGGCGGGTAAGCCTGAGCAGCCGTTTTTTATTTATCATATCAGAAAGAAAGATTTACCCCCACGGCCACGGCCCTGCTATCAATAAATTGGCCTTCCAGGTTAAACCAGATGTTCTCTGCGGCATAGATATCGCAGCCTATTACAGCGCCCAGGTCCCGGGTCAAGTCTGACATCTTACGTTTTCTGTTTCCGGATTCTCTATGGATATAGTCGGTGCGCGACCATTTTATTCCCAGGTAAGGAGTCATCCTTTTAAAAGTATACGAGGTCAAGGCTGAAACCTGCCAATCATCCAAGATCGCCTGATTTTTAGTATCCCCGACATGCGTACTCTGGGGATGCACGCTGATATGCTGGAACCCGAAAACCGCCTTTATATTGTTTTTGTCGTAAAGCCCGAGGCGGAAACCGTATCCGCCGGCAAAACCATTGGGATAATCTACCTCCGCGCTATCTAAAGGGTGTTGCCCTATATCACCTATGCCCCCTTTTAAATCCAGAGAGATCCGGTTGTTGATGCCATATGACAAATTTAAAAAATGCTGGGTGCTCCTTACGCGTCCGTATTCACCCTCCAGGTTACGTTTGAGAATAGAGTGGGTTTGTAGCCCCATAAAGATATTTTTTGCCTCCGGCATCTTCGTCCCGTAGCAGGGAGCGGCGAAAACTACCGAGGGCAGAAGACAGAAGGCAGAGATCAGAAAGCAGAAAATAATGGTGGTTAATTTCATTTTAACGGGCATATGCTGCACCTCGGTTTATTTTTCCGGCAGAAATCCTTCCCTACTTTGACTATCAGGGCATGGTATTCGTTGAAGAGCCGGACATCTTTTTTTAAATTATCCATGAATAAATCCTGCACCTGGCCATAAGTGGCGTCTTCTTTGATCAGGCGATGCCTTAATAGCAGCCTCTTGGTATAGGCGTCAACCACAAATACCGGTTTATTCAACGCGTACAAAAGAATGGAATCCGCGGTCTCCGGGCCAATACCTTTGACAGAAAGCAATTCGCCGCGTAAAGTGCCCTCTTCCCGCTGGATGAGCCTTCTAATATTGCCGCCATACCCTTTGATAAAGAAACTTAAAAAGTTCCTTAACCTCCGTGCCTTGATATTATAGTAACCGCAAGGCCGGATTAAAGCAGCCAGTTTCTTTTCAGGCAAGGCATAAAGTTTTTTTGCCTCTAAAACGCCCTGACTTTTAAGGTTATCTATCGCCTTTTGGACGTTCTGCCAATTCGTGCCCTGGGTAAGGATGGCGCCTACTATTACCTCAAAAGCGGTTTCCCCCGGCCACCAGGCCTGCGGCCC
This sequence comes from Candidatus Omnitrophota bacterium, assembly GCA_028710405.1. Taxonomy (GTDB): domain Bacteria; phylum Omnitrophota; class Gorgyraeia; order Gygaellales; family Profunditerraquicolaceae; genus JAQTUD01. The sequence continues at coordinate 7,430 of JAQTUD010000007.1, read as the reverse complement.
AAAAAAAGAAAAGAGCTTTTTATAGACTAGACAAAGATTATTCTTCAAGCCTTCTTGATCAATCTTTTAGTTCCAAGGGATTGTAATTATAATAAGCAAAGAGCGTATAGGCTGTGCCGGCCACGGAGCCGGTAGCACGGTAAGGGAGGCACCCCTGCAAATAATCATCGGCCTTTAACGCGTAATTACGCGCCTTGGCAACCATATCTTGCTTATAATAAAAATTGCTGAGGATCTTAAAAGCGACGGCCATCTGAGCGATTCTTTCCGGATTTTTGTAAGGTAACTGCGCGCCGCGATTATCCTCCATAAATTCAATAATCCTGTCCGGATTCATCCCCATCTCCACCATTTTCTCTGGGCCGATCCCGGCGATCAATAAAGCGCAGGCCTCATTTTCCGCCGACGAGCAGCCATCCTTAGCGTAATTAAGCAGCCAATTTAACGCCTTCTCCTTCGCTCGGAGATAGCCTTCCAGGCCTGTAACCTTATACAGCATATCAAAAAATACATACCCCGCCAGATTATTCTCCGCGGAGCACCATTCTAGCTCCGCTGCTCCGGGGATACCCCCCTGCGGGCTTTTTTCTTCCAGGGTGATGATCCTGGCGGCGATATCTTTAGCCAGTTTCAGATACGCCTGGTCCTTGGTCTTATACGTATACTGCATTATGGCTATCCCCAGCCAGATGTTCGGAGCGCTCCGCACGGAATCCTCCGCGGGCTTGGCGTTATTAACATAGTAAGCGCTAAAGAATAAACCGTCTTTCCTGAGGGCCTTCTTCTGGAAGAAATCCAGCATCTTCTTGGCGCGGGCAAAGTCAGAAAAATATACGTATGCCTGGGAGACCAGGGATTGATCATAAACAAATGCCCGGCCTGGAGCACCTCCCTCTCCCTCAAAACTCGTGATCAACCCGGTGCGCGGATTCTGACGCACTTCAAGCCATTGGTAGATCTTGTCAAAATTAGCTTTTTCTAACAGCGATTTTTTCCGGTCCAGGCGCAAGAGTTCTTCTGCCACAGAATTCTCTCCATACTGAAGAACGGTTAGTTCTTTTTCTAAGGCATCTTTCTCCTGGTTTAACTTTTCCAAGAACGCACCCGCCTGACTGGCGGCTGCCTGGATGCGCATCTCTAAAGCCTGAATTTTTATCTGCAGGTCTTCCTTCTGTCGATTTATCTGTTTTATTTTCTGCTTGGCAATGCTGGACTCCTGCACTATTTTGACCAATTGCTCCACTAAAGCCTTATTGCCTTTGATCAATTTTATATTTAGATAACTACCCGCGCCAAATCCTATGGCTAAGAGAAAGATAACGCCAGCCAGTACCGGGACAAAAAGCTTCTTGCCCCAGGCATAGCGCATCATCCTGCGGCTATCCGAAAAGCTTATATTTTTGTAAGCCAGGCCGATGATATACCTGTCCGGAGCGCCAAAGGCGCTCTTTATCCAGGCGACACCAGATAATGCGCTTATGGGGTTGGCCGCGATAGGCATCTCAATATCTAAAAGGAGCCCGGCCTGCCCTGATTGCAGGAGACTTACTCGCTCCGGGTCTAAATTATTCACTTTAAGACAGATGCCGCCACGGCCCACATCCTTGGTAAAACCCTGCAGCCAATCAGAGAGGAAATGCTGCCCATCAACAGAGATCAGGCGGAACTGGACCGGAAAAACCGTATCCAGCCTGATGTATTTCCTACGTTCACGACCAAGATAGTCCTCTTTTGCCATCTTTATCCGGTCCTCTCCAAAACTATTCTCTGTTTGACTTTTTGGGCTAGGCCTTCGTAGAATTTCTTGAACTCGCGATACTCATCCTGAGGTATAGTATTCTTTTTTAACTCGTATACCTGCCGAAAAAAGATCTTATTCCCCTGGCTGCGGTATTGTGCGCTAAATTTTAACCAGAGGCTATCTTCGCTAATACTTGCCGGCATATATTTTACAACGAAACTATCCGGGATTTCAATCACAAAGTTCGCTTCCCTTCTTTCCAGCACGCCAAAATCAATAGCGTATTTACGCCCGTCTTTGGCCGCTAGGCCGGGATCAAAACTGGATAACTGAGGCAGTATGCGCAGTTCTCCGGCAACGGTAAAATATTCCGGCCCCTGGAAGTCGTAACTTAACACTAACGGCTTATTCAGGTCGGATAAATTCTGTATATCGTATTTTATCAGCCGGGAGCCGATAGAAACTTCCTGGATCTTCTCCTTGAGCATCTCCTGGATTAATTCCGGTTGCGTGTACAACAACCAATAGCGCTGCGCCTGGTCAAAAATCCCATAGGTGTAATTCAGCTTCTTCGCCCGCAAGGATTCATCCGGACTTATCCCGATCTCTAAATCTTGTCTCATGGAATTATTTCCGGCAGGAAATAAAGGCGTTTGCGCTATAAGGCATTCATCTTCTTTAAAAACCAGGACCTTGCGTTCCTGGTCCCCGGCAGGCAGGTCGCCGAAGGAACAGGTCTGGGCTGTGGGATCCATAAAGACCAATCCTTCCTTAAACCAGACAGCGGCGATGCAATGATTAAAAAATATCGCGGGCAGGTCATCATTTATATCGTAATCTTCTTTGGTAGGGATCAATACCGGCCAGGCATTAAATCCGGCCACCTTTAGCATGGTCACCAAAAGCACGGCCTGATCCTTGCAATCTCCGTATTTATTGCGGAATATATCATAGGCATAATGAGGCTGATGGCCGGCTTGTCCGTATTCCACCGCCACATAACGAATCTTCTCGGCGCAGAAATTATAGATCGCCCTTATTTTATCCTCATCGCCCTTCTTATTTCGCGTCAATTCTCTAACCTTATCCTTTATGGCGCTATCGGCGGCCATCCTGTCTTTTGCCAATGACCACCACCAGTCATGGACCTCCTGCCAATGGTTGAAAGTAGATATTAATATCGTCGGATTCACGCAGACTTCAGGAGGCATATTGGATTCCGGAATGATGGCGGGGATATCTTTAAATGACCAGCGGTAAATCACAACATCCCCTTTTTCTTCGATGGTGGGCTTAAGATTGGCCCCGGAATCGTTGAATTTTTCGTTGAGCACTTTTATATGTACGGGCCGGGGACTGGTAACGCTAAAATCGGCCTTGATAATCGGCTCTGCGGCCTGCAGAGGGTAATCCAATACAAAATCCTTCTTGTTGACTAACTGGCTGCGGTGGATCTTTAATTTATACTCTAGGCAAGACCCCTCGGCGATCTCCGGGAAAGAGATGATATAGACACGCGCGTTACTGTAAAGCGGAAAATTCAGATATCTGGAGACATCGCGTATATGCCGGCTCCCCACCTCTGCCACCGAGCCGTCCGGTTTGATGGTGCGGGCAAATTCCAATTCTACCTTCTCAAAAGTAGAGTCATAATCTATGCTGGTCTCTGAATATTCGCGCTTGCCTCTTTCATTTGATATCTTAACCAGGTAATGTAATGAAGAGACCTGCGTCCCCTCGGAACTGACTTCTATTTTTTCGTCACAAGAGAGAACCAGGGCCCCTGCCTGGGGATAATTTTGAGCTACCGGAGCGCCGGCGATAATTTTAGCTACCTTGGGATCTATATTCCGGATATTCTCCGGGGACGCCTGTTTCTGAATGAGGTCTATGCGCTGGCGGGACCTCTCCTGAAAAGCGCCACCCGTAATTTTACGATAAACTTCTTGCGCCTTATCAAAAAGATTTAACTTCTCGCAGGCCAGGCCATAGTAATACAAATATTCATTATCCTTGATATTATTTTTATCAAAGATCTCCATGGCGTCGGTAAAGTTACCCAGGCTGTACAGAGAGATCGCCAGGAGTTTCCTGGCGGCGGGGGAAGAAGATTTACGTAATTCTTCTTGCGCCTGCTGAAATTCCCCGTGAGAATAATAGACCTGCCCTAATTCAAGATACAGCCTATCCAGGTCAACGCCCCTTAAGATCATTTTCTTATAGCGCTCCACGGCGCGCTGATGATAAAGGTCGCTGGCGGCGGCGCTCTCCCTGGCAAGATCCAGGTCGCTCTTTTGCATACAACCGGAGAAAATTACAAATGCCAAACAGCAAATTCCAAATAGTTTTTGGGATTTATTTTTTGTATTTAAAATACGCATTACATGCTCCTTCTGTAGAGACCATACATGCCCCCAGTGGATGATCCGGGGCGCAGGCCCGGGCAAATAACGGGCACTGCCGGGGAGAAATCAAGCCCTTTAATACGTCATGGCACCTGCATTTGGTATCTTCTTTTTGTCCGATAGGGTATTTTATACCGAAAGATTTTTCGGCGTCAAATTCCAGGAACTCATTCTTTATTTTTAGCCCGCTTGAAGGAATAATAGACAGTCCCCGCCACCTGGCATCTGCGGCCTTAAAGACCCTGCGCATTAACTCCTGGGCTTTCCTGTTGCCCTGCGCTGTTACCGCGCGCGCGTATTGATTATCAACAACCGGCATCTTAACAGCCATCTGGCGCAGAAGTAAAAATATCCCTTCTAAAATATCCAGAGGCTCAAAACCGGCAACACAACAGCCTATTTTATATTTTTTGGCGATAAATTCATAGGGCCTGGTGCCGATAATAACCGAAACATGCCCTGGGCATAAAAAACCGTCTAAATTCAGGTCTTTATCTCTGGCCAAAAGCTCCATGGCCGGAGGAATAAGTTTCAGGGAAGAGAAAAAAAAGAGGTTCTTTAATTTCTCTTTTTTGGCAGCCAGGATACTTAAGGCGATAGTAGGAGCGGTGGTTTCAAACCCTACCGCCAGAAAGACGATCTTTTTAGCGGGATTTTCCCTGGCCACCTTCAGACTATCTAAGGCAGAGTAGACTACGCGCACATGCGCGCCTTCCGCCCTTTCTTTCTCCAGTGTAGATATCCTCCCCGGGACCCGCAACATATCCGCGAAAGTCAAAATAATAGTATCTTTGCGCGCGCAAAGCCCGATAGCGGCATCAATATATTCCTGGGGGCTGACGCACACCGGGCATCCCGGACCGGAGATAAGGCTGAGTTGCTCCGGTAGGACTTTGTCTAAACCAAAGCGAAAAAAGGCATGGGTATGCGTGCCGCAGACCTCCATAATATTAACCTTGCGAGGCGGCATTATCGCCTTTATTTTTTCCGCCACCTTTTTTACCAGGTCCTTATCGCGGAATTCATCAATGTATTTCATTGATTAACCTCAGTGTTTCCTGCGCCTTTTTGGGGTCTAATTTTTGAATAGCAAATCCGGCGTGCACAATGACATAATCCCCTATCTTAACTCCGGGTAACATCTGTATGTTGATGGTGCGGATAAGCCGGCCGGTCTCTACCCGGGCAAACTCTCCCTCTATCTTTTTTATACGCATGGGGATACCTAAACACATATCTAACTCCTAAAAGAAGCGACCGCGGCCTGCCCCAGAGAAACTCCGGAATCACCGCAGGCTGCATTCTTATGCCTGAAGACCTGAAAACCTTCCTTATATAATAAATCTAAACTTAACCCCAGTAAAAGACTATTTTGGAAGACCCCTCCGGAGAGAAGAACGCGGTTAATTTTATTTTCCTTCCTTAAAATCAGGCATACTTTTAATATCATCTGCGCCAGGGCCAGATGAAAACGATAAGCGATTTTTTCTTTTGCCTCTTTTACTTTTAAATCCGCGACTATCTCTTTGATCATCACAGAAGGATCTAAAATATACTCCCCCTTACCCTTTTTGACCCCATAGCGGTAAACTTTAGCATCCCGGGCCCCGCGCGCAGCTATCTTCTCCAACTCTATCGCCAATTCCGCTTCTTCTAGAACTATGGATTTATCCAGGATAATGCTGGCTACAGCATCAAAGAGCCGGCCGATACTGCTTGCCGACGGAGAATTAATATTTTTTAAATACATATTTTTCAGAATGCCCCATTTATGTTTATCTATGCCCGCGGTAAATCTGATCTTTAAATCCAGGAATCGTTCCCCATAAATCAGGTATAGCCAGGCCGCAGCCAGGCGCCATGGCTCCATTATCGCGCGCTCTCCACCCAAAAGAGGGATTTCTTTTAGATGCGCCTTCCGAATATAATTTTTATAATCACAAATTAAGAATTCCCCTCCCCAGAGATCATGATCTCCACCTAATCCGGTGCCGTCAAAAGCCACCCCAATTACTTTTTGGTTTTCCAGGCCATTATCCGCCATGCAGGAAGCGATATGGGCATGATGATGTTGGACAGCGGACAGCGTATAGCGTATAGCGGATAGGTTCAGGGCGTATTGCGTAGATTGGTATCCGGGGTGTAGGTCATAAGCGATGACCCTGGGATGCTTTTTCAAAAAATATCGCGCGTCTTTTAAAAAAAGCGCGTAATCTTGCGGCCGGCTTAAGTCCGGATGTATCCTGCTCAAATAGGCAAAATTCCCCGCGCCAAAACAGAGAGTATTCTTCGCCTGGCTCCCAAAAGCCAATACCGGTTTATTTATTTTAAAAGGGAGTTGTATCTTGTGATAAACTGCTGCGTGATCTTTCCGCATCTTCCATCCCCGATCATTGTTTTATCTATGTAAGCCACAGGCATGATCCCGGCCAGGGAATTACTCAAAAATACCTCGTCCGCGGCGTAAAAATCATCTAAAGTAAATTTCCCATGGTTGACCTTTATTTTATCTTTCTCTGCCAGGGTAAAGACTCCCCGCCGGGTAATCCCATCCAGGCATCCACAGGATAACGCGGGCGTAAAGATCTGGCCGTCTTTTACGAAAAAGATATTACTGCGGCTGGATTCGCTGACATAACCGCGGTTATTTAAGATCAGGCTCCCATCAAAGCCTTTTTTTCTCGCCTCCAAATAACTGAGTTCAAAGAGCAGGCGGTTCGCGCTCTTTATCCGCGCCAAAGATGAGCCCTCTGCCTGGCGTAGGGAAGAAACGGTAATCTTTATCCCTTTTTTATATTTATCCTGCGGATAAGGACGGTATCTCTTAACCATAACGCAAACGCCTGCACCTTGCTCTTGCTTCCATAAAGTCAGACGCACATAAGCGTCAGCCAATCCGCTCCTATCTATGGCCTGGCCGATGATCTTTTTTGTCTTCTCTGGAGAATAAGGAAACGCCAATCCCAACAAGACGCAGGAGGCCTTGATCCTTGATAGATGCGCGTTAAGATAAATAATCCTGCCTCTTTTGGCGCGCATGGTCTCAAATAAACCGAAGCCATAAAGAAAGCCCGGATCTAAAACCGATACCTTTGCCTGTGGGTAATTTAAAAACCGGCCGTTTAAAAAAATAATCTCCTTCACTTGATCGCCTCCAACATCGCTTTGGCCTTGACTAAGGTTTCCTCATATTCACTTTCCGGATCTGAATCCGCGACAATCCCCCCTCCGACGCCGAAATAAAGGTCATCCCCTTTTTTCAATATCGTGCGGATGAGGATATT
>JAQTUD010000058.1 GCA_028710405.1 Candidatus Omnitrophota bacterium | reverse complement strand
CGCGTCTTTATTCAGCCATCCGCCTAAACGGCTAAACCAGGCAGGATTGGTGAAATGGTGCAGGGTAATGACCGGCTCAAGGTTGTGTTCCTTTAAAGAATATACCACATCCCGGTAGTGGCTGATCTCCGGAGTGGATATCCCACCCTCCTGAGGCTGGATGCGTGCCCACTCCACGGATAGGCGATGGGCATTATGCCTAAGGCGGCGGGCTAATTCAAAATCATCCCGGTAAAGTCCATAGTGGCGGCAGGCTTGGCCAGAAAGGTCTTTTAACCCGGCCTTCTTCTCCCACTCCCACCAATCGCTGTTGATATTATTGCCTTCGACCTGATGGGCGGAAGTTCCGGCGCCCCATAAAAAATCCTTAGGAAATTGTATCATAAGACGTATTATACCACCCCAAAATAAGAAATCCCAACGAAAATGTTGGGATTTCTTATGTGATTACACTCTCTGGCTTGAAGGAAAAATTACCTCTTCTTACTGGGTGTAACTGGAGCCGGATTCAAATACTTGCCTAATGCTTCCCAGGTCATCGGGCCTACCTTACCGTCTGCCTTGAGATTATTCGCCTTCTGGAATTCTTCAACCGCGGCCTTTGATTTGGGCCCAAGTTTACCGTCAATCTCCCCGGTATAATAACCGGCGTTCTTCAACGCTGTCTGGATCTCGTTTGCTGTCGGCTTATAAGGCCCGGCCGGAGGCAAAGGCTCCAGGGCAGCGGGCGCGCTTGGCGCCGAAACAACAGCAGGTGTAACAGGCGTAGAAGAAACTGCCGTAGTGGCGGTTGGGCCGGTAGTCACAGCGCCCAAAGACTCCATGGAAACCGGTTCCTGCATCTCATCCAGGGCCGCTTCTTTCTTTCCGCAACCGGCCAGAGAAACCGCTAACACCACCAAAGAAATAAGTCCAAGTTTCTTCATCAATTCTCCCCTCCTTCCATTATTTTCTCTTATTCTATTACTTCTGGCGAAAAAATCAACCTAAATTTGAAAAGGAGTCAGGCGCTTTTTTCAAAAAGGGGCCTGACCCCTTTTTTTAGGAGATGGCCCTTATCTTGGGATAAACCAGATTTATGGCCGTAAAGAAGAGCGCGCAGATGATGCCATTGATCAAGATGGTAAAAGATACGCCAAAGAAATGCGCCAGAGCCCCGGCGATCAGGTTACCGAAAGGCAATATACCAAAGAATGTGAACATAAAAACCCCCATTACCCTGCCCCGGAATTCATCAGCCACCTTGGTCTGCAGAAAGGTATTGATAATCGCGATACTCACTATGTTAGAGAATCCGATAAGCGCCAGCGCCAGAATAGATAATAAATATGTTTTTGAGAGGGCAAAAAACATCAGGGAAAAGGAAAAAATAAATGAAGACCAGATCAGCAACCTGCCCTTATATTTAAAATCTCCCAGCCGCGCCAGTAATAAAGCCCCGATCAAGGCCCCCACCCCCGCCGATGACATAAGTATTCCTAAGCCCTTTACGCCTACCTTGAGTATGTCATTGGCAAAAACCGGCATAAATATAACATAGGTAATACCGAATAAACTGGCTACTGCCACCATGCTCACCAATATTAGGATAAGGCGGTTATTTTTCACAAAAATAAGCCCTTCCTTGAGCTCCTCCAGCGCATGGCCGTTCTTTCTGCTCCTGGCGCTTGAGTTTACCCGGATAACAAAGAGCGCCGCGATCAATGGCAGGAAACTTATGGCGTTTACATAGAAACAACCGCTCATTCCGATAGTGGCAACCATGATCCCGGCGACCGCCGGACCAATGATGCGGCTGGAATTAAAAGCCACTAAATTCAAGGTGATGGCATTAAAGAGATTTTCCTTGCCGACCAGCTCCACTACCATTGCCTGGCGGCTGGGGCCGTCAAATGCCATCGCTATCCCGTTTAAAAAAGCGATAAACATGATCTGCCCAGGAGTAATCAGATTCAATTGGGTCAGCGCGGCCAGCAAAAATGCCAGAAGCATAAAAACGGTCTGCGTGGTGATAAGAATAATCCTCTTCTGGTGCCTGTCAGCCAGGAGTCCGCCGAATAAAGAGAGCAGAAATACCGGCAGGGAGTTCAAAAATCCCACCACTCCCAGGAGAAACACGGAATTAGTCAACTGAAATACCAGCCAACTCTGCGCGGTTATCTGTATCCAGCTCCCGATAAGAGAAATAACCGTCCCCGACCAGTAGATCCTGAAATTCTTTACTTTTAAGGATGAAAACATCTTATTTAGGATTTGATCGCCGCTTGACGACGGCAGGAAGGGCAGAGGATTTTTAGGCGGTCAGCGCGCAGATATTCCGTATCCTGCTTAAGCACGGGATTGCCTTTGGCGGCCAGGCCCATATTCTCCAGGTAAAAAAGGAGCAGTGACGCGTTAGAGAAACAGAGCGGCCCTATTTTTTTAGCTACCCAAGCGATCTGGTCCCGGGGGGCCACCACATCTCCACAGCACTCACAGAGCAGGAGGTCCTTCTCTATCTCCTGCTTAAGGAGCTCCCTTTTGCCTGTAGTAGCCAGGTCAAAATCCTGTGAAAGCATAATGCCTTTCTCCGTCGGGCAATTTGCCTGGCATTGGCCGCAGAATATACACACATCCACGGTATAAGTCAAAACGCGCTTACCGCGGCCGTTCTCTATCCTGTCCTTAAACTCAAGCGCGCGGGATGGGCAGACATTTACGCAGGCGGTACAGCCGATGCAGTCTTTCTCATAGTAATAAGGCTTACCCCTGAACCGCTCAAAAGGCTTATGCGGATGAAAAGGAAATTTAGTAGTGTAAGGGCCTTTGAGCAATGCCCTGATCGCTTCTTTTAGCTCTCGTAATTTAGGATATCTCACTTATCTTCCTCATATTTATCACAGACCGACTTATCCCAGAGTTTGACTCCCTGCTTGTGCGCGCTGCGCGCCAACACGTGCGCCGATACCGGCGCGGTCAATACAAGGAATAAAACGCAAAGCAGCGCCTTGAACCCGGCCGGCGTAAGGCCTTTATAGAAAAAGAGCCCCAGGAGTATACTGGAGGTCCCTAAAGTAACGCACTTAATAGATGAATGCAGGCGGTTATAAATATCCGGGAACCTTACCAGGCCCAGGCATCCGAAGAAATCAAAAGAAACCCCGATGGCGATAAAGATAAAACCAATCGTCTCATTCATCAAAACGCTTCCCTTCCATATATTTTCCCAGCGCCAGTATTGAAATAAAGCTCTGCAAGGCCCAGGCAATCCCTATATCAATATACCAATCCCTCCCCGTCGGTATGCCCAGGATCGCGCAGAAACCCAGGATCAGGATGCCAAAGACATCCAGCGCCGCCACCCGGTCAGAGGAACTCGGGCCCTTGAGGATCCGCCAGAGGCAGAATGTGGCGCTTAAGAACATAATAAAGAATACGCGCTTGAGCATAGCCGACTGCCACTCCAGAAGCGAAGGCAGCGGATAAAAGAATATCAGCGTAAAAACCGCCAGCAAAACCAGTAAACCTAAAAACCAACGCAGCCGTCTCATTCAAATATCCTTTTTAATATCTTCTCAAATCTCTCTACGATTATCTTTGTAGCCCCGTCGATATCCTGGCATTCCACGTTGGCCCAATGCACGTAAAGCAGGCCTTTCTCCTTATTAATATCCACGGTCATTGTCCCCGGCTTCAGGGAAAGCGTATTGGCTAATATCGTCAAGGCGGTATCTGTCTTTAGAGCAGTCCTTACCTTTACAATACCCGGCTTGATTGGCAGATCAGGATGTAAAACCCTGTAAGCGCTGTCAAGGTTGGCCTTTAAACACTCCCAGGCAAAGACCGCCAGGTAATATAAAAACCAGAGATAGCGGCTGGGCTTAGTGAAAAAATCCGAGCCCTGTTTATACACATCAGCAGTAAGCATAGTTACTATAGCAGCAATGATTATGCCGACAATGATATTCTCCGGGGCAATAGACCAATTCAGGAATATCCAGATGAGGAAATAAAAAATAAATATAATAGTTTTCTTTTTCATATTACTCAGTGCCCAATACTGCCGGCGGATAGCGTCTCCACGGCCGTGGATAAAAACGGCTTTAATACCGGTAAAAACAGCAACCCTGAAAAAACACAGACCAGCGCCAGGATTACCAGGGCGGCCTGCATAGAAAACGGCGTATCTTTAACAACCAGCTCCTCTTTGGGTTGGGTATAAAAAACACCCGCCTGAAACCTGAGATAGTACCCTAAGGTCAATATGCTGACTAAGGCCGCGATAAAGGCAAGCCCGGGATGCCCGGACTCTACTGCCGCCAATATGATGATTAATTTGCTGAAAAAACCTCCCAGGGGCGGGATACCTGACACGCTTAAGGCCCCGATCAAGCTGCTATTAGCGGCAACCGGCATCTTACTATTGAGGCCGCCTAATTTATCCAAGAAGCGCGTGCCTGTCCCCTGTTCTATTACTCCGGCATTCAAAAATAAGAGTGATTTGGCGACAGCGTGGTTAAAGATATGGAATAAGCCGCCTAATATAGCCAGTGGAGTCCCCAGTCCAATAGCAAAAACAATATAGCCGATCTGGCTGATGCTGGAGTAGGCGAACATCCTCTTTATATCATTTTGCCCCAGCGCCAATAATGCCCCTGTAACCATAGATAATATGCCTAAGATAAGCAATATGTTAGATATGCCGCTATCCATACCCAGGACATTAAAGAATATTCTTAAGAAAGCGTAAATACCCAGCGTCTTAATTACTACGCCGGAGAGGATCGCTGAAACAGGCGACGGCGCGCTGGAGTGCGCGTCCGGCAGCCAGGCGTGAAAAGGCACGATCGCGGCCTTTAACCCGAAGCCGGCAAAGAATAGGAGAGTTATTAAAGTTACCAATGCCCCCTTGGGCTTGACTGATAAGGCCGCGGCGATATCCGGCATATTTAAGGTAGAAGTATAACTATAAAGAAGGCCTATACCTAAGAGCACGAATATAGAGGCAAGCGAGCCCATGATCAGGTATTTGAAAGACGCCTCCAGATCCTGCGGCTGGGTGCCAAAAGCAACCAGCGCGTATCCGGAGATTGAAGCGACTTCCAGGAATACATAAAGATTAAATATATCCCGGGTAATTACCACGCCATTTAATCCGGCCAGCATCAGCATAAAAAGCGTAAAGAACTTCCATTTCCCAGTGTAAAGTCTTACATAACTTGAAGCATACAGCGCCGCTACCAGGCCGATAAAGTTAATCACCACCAGCATAAAGGCCGAGAGCCCGTCTATCCCTAAGTTAATACCTAAGGGATACGCCCATCCTCCCAGATTACAGGTGATCACCCCACTTGAGGTTACCTGCTTTACACAATACAGAGAGAACGCAAAGAGTACCGCGCAGGCGGCTACGCAAAAGATATATACTAGAACCTGCTTCCTGCGCAGCAGGAGCGTATTTAAAAACGCCGCCAAAAGCGGCAGCGCTACAAAAAGAACCGGCAGGCTCATCCTTTTAATCTCCTGATCTTGGTTATCTCAAAGGTCCCGTATTTTTCATAGATCCTGATAGCTATTGCCACGGCTACCGCGGTAAGCGCCAGGCCGATGACTATAGTGGTCGCCACCATCGCCTGCGCCAGGGGATCAACCATATTCAATATCTGCTGGTCCTGGGATTGTATCGGCGCCCGACCGTGGGCCCTATACCCGATGAGAATAATAAACAGGTTCACCGCGTATTCCATTATCCCTAAACCGATAATGATCTTGATAATGTTACGCTTCCTCACCAGGCTGTAAAGCCCGACGCAGAATAATATCAGGCATAAAAAGTACGCGCTCATTTTTCACCCTCAGGGCCGGTTAAAAGTATCAATGCCAAAAAGATCACGAATAACCCCGCGCCGACTATCCCGGCAGCGGCGATATCGCTTAAAGGAATAGTTCCGCCGCCAAAAAGGTCAAA
>JAQTUD010000057.1 GCA_028710405.1 Candidatus Omnitrophota bacterium | reverse complement strand
AATAGACCCCCGTAACGAACTGGCCATTGACAGCAAAAGCGGTAAATGTAGATTTATTTGTCCCTGAATATCCGGGTTCGCCTCCTAGATCACAAGCCGGTAACTTTATTTGCTTGATAACGAAACACCGGGGCGTCCTTCCTTAAGTTTACCCAAAATAGTATTGTTTTTATGCGTAAAATAAGGTATACTTTATCTCCTAAAAGATAAAAATCCTTCAATAAGCGTAAAACTCGTTTATTATCATATCGTTAAGATATTTTAAAAAGTTCTTAATATGGGTTTTAGAATGAAAAGCAGAAATAGACAATTATATTACTTTACTCTCGCCTTTACCTTAGGTTTAGGATTATTTTTCTCACCGTATCCTGCTCATGCCCATGGCATTGATCAGTCTGTTGCGCATCGGCAAAAACATTATCAGGAATATATGAAGCACCGCGTTCAGATCTTAATTGATCATGATGACGTCGATCTTAGGAAGCTCAACCAGGATGCGATAGATAAAGCAAAGTCCTATCTGCATATTGCCTATGGGCATACCACTTACGGAAGCCAAATCACAACCGGTATGACCGGCCTGGTCAATTTTGCTAACAGTGGGACTTCCTTACTTCACTCGCTTTATGCCCCGGACAGCTTTGCCTGGAATAGCGGCGGCACTGATGGAGCTCTTGATATACGGGATTACTTCGTGGAGGGGGACCTGGGTGATCCTGACAGGATAACCTGGGCAAACAGGACCAGGGCCTTTCTCAACGATCCGGCCAACTTCGATATTAATGTTGTAATTTGGTCTTGGGAAGACCAGGCTGATACCTCCATTTCAAATATAGATAGCTATCTTAGCGAGATGGCTAAGCTTAGCGTAGAGTATCCCACTACTTACTTTGTCTATATGACCGGCCATGTGAACGGCAGCGCCAGGACCAGCCTGTTGCATAAGGCCAATGATTATATCCGGACTTATTCTCAGGCGAATTATGTAATTCTTTACGACTTTGCCGATATTGAAAGCTGGGATCCCGATGGGAATTATTACGGTAATAAACTCGTCAACGAGAACTGTGATTACGATTCAGACGGCAACGGCACGCGGGACAAGAACTGGGCAACGGCATGGCAGGGCAAGTATCCGGAAGGCGTGGCATGGTTCAATTGCGCTCCCGCCCACACCCAGGCTTTGAATGCCGACCTCAAGGCATATGCTGCCTGGATGATGTTTGCAACAATTGCCTCCCGCATGGATACAACTGCAAAGCATACCGTTGTTGCCTCCGCAGGCCCGGGCGGCAGCATCAGCCCCAGCGGGAATGTCCTGGTGCAGGAAGTCGTGCATCAGACTTTTACTATAACGCCAGACCCCGGCCATCAGATCCAGGATGTCTTAGTAAATGGCGTCTCTGTCGGGGCGGTAACGGAATACACCTTTGGCGATATATGGTTTGACGGCCAGACCATAAGCGTGGTTTTTAGCGCCAACCAGGAACCTACAGCCGCGGATACATCGGTCAGCGTATATACCAATACGCCCAGGTCCATAACCTTGCAGGGGAGCGATCCCGAAGGAGGCCTGCTAACCTATGAAATCAGAAAAGCGCCTAATCACGGAAAGGTAACTATTATAGGAAACAATAGTGCTACATATGTGCCGACAAGCGGCTATAAAGGCAAGGATAATTTTACTTTCAGGGTAATTGACAATAGCGGTGATGTAAGCGGCAATGCTACCGTGGACATTACCGTGGAAGATCCGCCTGCCAGCGCCTGGCTGCCTCCTATAGGCATACCTGAACCGAGTTTCGGGATACGGGAAACTTACAGGATGTATGATGACCCGACCAAACAAAATTCCGCTTTAACTTACACCCAGAACGCCGAAGGCGGCTACTATACCCACTATGTAGACAATGCGCATCCTGGCGCTACCGATACTGATAATCCATATGGGAGCGCAAGCAAGCCAAGGCTTACCCTTCCTGTAGCTCTCCTTCCCGGAAGCGTAGTGGAGGTTCATGGGGACGGTTATGTCTGCGCTGACGGGCCGGATGACGGCGAGGACGCGGTTTCTATCAGCGCATCGGGCACAGCTGAAAAGCCGATCTTCATAAGAGGAACGAGCCCGGCTTCAAGGCCCAAACTCATATTAGGGACTTCTAGCTCATATATAACCCTGACCGCGCACTATATAATTATAGAAAACCTGACCTTTGTCAAAAACACGGATGAGCCTGATTATTATGTCGGACTGGTATTTACTGCCAGAAACGTTGACCATATTTCCATCAGGAACTGCGAGTCGCTTTCTGCCGGCAGTTCCCTGGCTTATGTCGCTAATTACACCGATCCCGTGGCAGTAGAGGACGTTGTTTTTTATAACAACAATATCCATCCGGATAATTTTATACCCTCGGGTGCCGTTTCTGGAACTCGGAATTCAGGCCTGGCCATCCAAAACAAGACCAATAGGGTCTGGATGGTTGACAACGAGATCCACCATCTGTCAGGAGATTGCATCGCTAATCTTGTAATTTCCGTAGATAACCCTCCTGCCAATTATTATATCGGCAGGAATACTCTGCATGATGCCAATAAGAACGCCATTGATCTGATAAATGTGGAGAACGCCGTCATATCCCAAAACCTTATTTATAATTTTTCCGGCGGTTCTCCCTACGGCATCGGCGATGGGGCCGCGGTGGTTATCCGCCCCAGCAATGTCGAATCCCCTAAGAACACCTGGGTAATATATAATCAAATATCCAACGCCAAAAGCGCAGGCATACAAGTCGGTGAAAACCAGGAATACGACGTCTACCTTATCGGCAATATTATTCACGATATTAATGGCGGCGCAGCGGCAACCGGCTACCGGAGCGCGGGTTCAAAAAAAGTATATATGCTCAACAATGTTTTTTATAACATTGACAATGGGGTTAAGTCGCATATCTCGGGTTCAGACGGCCAACTCCTTTTATACAACAATATTATCTCCAATGTCAGCGACAGTGGATACCATATTTCTCTGCAGGGCGCGGCGCATCTGGCGAGCGCCGAGATCAGCCACAACATTTTTTACCAGCCCGCTGATCAGGTAAGGATCATTTGGGGTGGATCAACTTATGATCTTGCCGGTTTTCAGGCCGCCACAAGTAAGGGGGAGGGGTGTCTTGAGCAGGACCCGTTATTTACCGCCGCCGAAAGCAATGATTTCAGTTTGAAGGAAAATTCCTCCGCGATAGATGGGGGGATAGAGCATGCCGCATATCAACTCTTTGAAGATGCCTTTGGTATAGATATCCGGGTTGATTATGCCGGAAATACGCGGCCTCAAGGCTCGACCTGGGATATTGGCGCGTATGAACACGCGGGGCCCGGGCCTGTTTCACTTGTCATCCTTAGCGGAGCGCTCCCTGAAGCAACGGAAGGGACCGGATATAGTTTTACGTTAGGGGCTTCCGGAGGTACTGCTCCATATACCTGGTCTGTTGTATCCGGAAAGCTGCCTAAGAACTTGGATATAGGAAGCAGCACCGGGATCATATCCGGCACGCCCTCTGAAACAGGGAATTATACTTTCACGATAAGAGTTACGGATGCAGAGCACCCTGCTAATAGAGGCGAGAAGGAATTTACCCTTACTGTCAACGGTGCGGCTGCGAATATTCCCCCGACAGCCTCATTTACCGCCACGCCAGAGACGGGTGCTGCACCGCTTGAGGTAAGCTTTGATGCCAGCGCAAGCAGTGATTCCGACGGCACGATTAAAAGCTATAGATGGGATTTTGGCGATGGAGCCAATAGGAATGGTATGACTGTAACTCATACCTATGATGCGGCGGGCACTTATACAGCGGCGCTTACCGTGACCGATAATGACGATGCCCAGGGCACATCCCAAAAAGAGATAAAGGTAACTCCGGTTGTAGTGTTGCCGGATACCACCCCGCCTGTCCTGTCTAAAATCAGGCCGGCCAATGGCTCTGTCCAGGTGCCCATAGATACCAATATCAGAATATATCTCAGCGATTCGCAGAGCGGCATTAACCTCAACAGTATAAACCTGAAGGTGAATGGCCGGAGTATCACTGTGGCGGATAAACAGATAAACCTTCAGCAAAGAGAAGACGTTTTTCGTCTGGCAGGGAATACTAAAAATACCCAGGTTATCTATGATCCTCTCGCCCTCTTTAACTACGATCAGCCGGTCAGTGTAAGCATATCCTGTTCTGATAACGATGGGAACTCTATGAGCGGATCTTTCTCTTTTACTACGGAGATGCTGCTCATAGGCCAGAAGGCGGATATAAGCGATGCTCAACTTACAAACAGTTCTGTGGCAATACAGCCCAACAGTAAGACGATATTCATTGCCTATGAGCTGAATGCCGCCAGTGACACCCAGATAGGCCTGATAAAATCCGAAGTCGTATCCGACAAAGAAGTATTTACTGCGCCAGTGACAGTTTCCGCGGATGCCGTTACATGCCATAACCAGCGGCCTTGCCTGTCAATAGACCCTGTATCCTCGGTAGTCTATTTGGCCTATCTCCAGGTCAATAAAACCACAGGCTTCGAGACGGTGATGGTGTTATCTTCGCAGGATAACGGTAATACCTTCAAGGAACTTTATAAAATACCGGTTCCGGGCGCGGCTCCCGTGGAATACATTAGATTGAACGTGAATAACTCTATAGTGAAACTTCTTATGGCCCGCCGGGAGGCGCTCTATTTTCTGGATTCAAGGGACGTATCCCGCTGGATCACGATTGCGGAAGGAAACGTTGTGGATGCCTTGATAAGATGCGACAGCCAGGCTGCTTCCCACATTATATATGAGGAAGGCGGTTTTATCTACTATGCGGAGTTGGCGGATAACACTGCTTCTTTAGCTAAAACCACGACCGTAATAAAGGGCAGCCATCCCGGTTTTGATGTATCAACCGACGGGAATACGCTTTACCTTGCTTATCAGGCCGATGATAATGCCTACTTCCTTAAATCAACCGACGCGGGCACTACATTCTCAAGCCCCCTGACTATATCCGATGACACCGGGAATAATATCCAGGGCGCTCCCTCTTTGGCATTTGACCATTCCAAGGGGCGTATCTTTATCACCTTTGACGATAATAGGTTCAGCTCCGGAGACGTATTTCTGACCTATTCATATGACGCGGGAACCAGCTTTAAGACAGATATCCTGGTAAGTGCCGATACCGACGCAAAACGCCAGAATGATGTGCTGATATACCTTGGTGAAAGGTTGTACATCTTCTTTAAGGATGAAGCCGGAAAAGCGTATTTAGCCAAGAACACAAATATAGAGGGGTTAGGGGATTTTATTAAGGAAGAAAATAACGATATGCTCATACAGGAAACAGGAGTAGACCTGGGGGTCCCCGGGAACTCAGTTGATACATCCTTGATTTTATCCGTGGGGAAGGTAAACGACCCTCCCAAATTTGAGAATGCCAACGGCGCAAAATTGGTAGGTGAAGTCTATGATTTTGGGCCCGGCGGAACGGAATTTGACCAGCCCCTTACCGTGCGCATCTACTTTACAGAGCAGGACCTGATAAACGCGGGGCTTTCTTCATCCGCTGATATTGCCATATATACCTATAACCTTCAGACCCTGCTGTGGGAGAAATTACCGGGAACAAGGGTTTACTCCGGCTATGCCGAGGTAGATACTACCCACTTCAGCTTTTTCGGCCTGGGCGGCCTCTTTGGCGCCTCCGATGGGGGAGGTAGCGGCGGTGGTGGAGGCGGCGTAAGCACCAATAGTTGTTTTATCGCCACCGCTTCTTATGGAACACCGTTGGCCGATGAGGTAAAAGTGCTTTCTCGGTTCAGGGATAAATATTTGATTACAAACGAGATGGGTTCTAACTTAGTAAGATTCTACTACCGGCATTCTCCGCCGATAGCAGATTATATCAGGGATAAGAAATGGTTAAGGGCGGCGATAAGAACGCTGCTTATACCTCTGGTGAAGATAGCCAGG
>JAQTUD010000056.1 GCA_028710405.1 Candidatus Omnitrophota bacterium | reverse complement strand
GTACGGAAAAAAACACAAATACTCTGCGAAAAAGAATTTAAAAAGCTGGGTTGTGATACCGAGGTTTCCACCGACGACGGCTCCAGAGGTTTTAAGGGTAAGGTTACTGATTTATTAAAAGATTTCTTACTTAAGAACTTAAGAACTAAAGAACCAAAGAACATAATATACGGCTGTGGGCCCAGGCCGATGCTTAGAGAGATCAGCCGCATATCCGCAGAATATGATATCCCGGCGCAGATTTCTCTGGAGGAACATATGGCCTGCGGCATCGGGGCCTGCCTGGGATGCGTGGTAAAAATCAGAAGACAGAAATCAGAAGACAGAAATCAGAAAAAGCAAAATAGCGGAGATTTTGAATATGTCAGGGTTTGTAAAGAGGGACCGGTTTTTCAGGCCCAAGATATTATCTGGGAGGTAAAACCATGAACCAGATGGCATATATAGCCTTAGGATTAGTGGCGGGCATATTCGGCGGGATGTTCGGTATCGGAGGGGGTTCGATCTTAATCCCCGCGTTAATCTATCTCTTCGGCCTGACCCAGCACCAGGCGCAGGGTACCACTCTGGCTATTATGGTTCCTCCGATAGGCCTTCTGGCGGCTTTGAGCTATTATTACAAAGGCAATGTAAAATTGGGGATGGCCGGATTTATCTGCATAGGGTTCTTTATCGGCGGGTTGATAGGTGCCAACTTGGTCCAAAACTTCCCCGATCCGTTATTAAAGAGATTATTCGGGATATTCCTATTGGTTATTTCTTTAAGGATGATTTTCTTTAAATAAGATGAGACCTGATTTAAGAGTTAACATAGGAAGTCTGGAGTTAAAGAATCCGGTGATGGTTGCCTCCGGGACTTTTGGCTATGCCGAGGAGTTCAAGGATTTAATGGATCTAAAGAAGTTAGGCGCTATTGTGACTAAGACCATTACTTTAAAGCCGCGGCTGGGGAATCTTATGCCGCGCACCTGCGAGACACCCGCCGGGATGCTTAATTCTATCGGCCTGGAGAATCCCGGCCTGGAAGGATTTATCTCCGGGAAATTACCCGCTTTAAAGAAAATAGGCCCGCCGTTGGTGATCAGCATCTCCGCGGAAGATGATCCAAAAGAATTTATGACTTTAGCCAGGCGCCTGGATACGATAAAAGAAGTCGCGGCCATTGAGTTGAATATTTCTTGCCCGAATATTCAAAGATCAAGATTGGTCTCTCAAGACGCCCATTCCACCTACGAAGTAGTCAAGGCAGTGCGCAAGGTGACGAAGAAAACCCTTATTACCAAGCTATCGCCGAATGTCACCGATATTGGTGAGATCGCGCTTGCCGCCGAGAGAGCGGGCAGTGACGCGGTTTCCCTGATCAACACCATAACCGGTATGAGTATTGACCCGGATAAGAGGAGGCCTAAGATTGCTTCTTGCGTCGGAGGATTAAGCGGGCCGGCAGTGCGTCCGGTGGCAGTGCGCATGGTCTGGGAGACATATAAAAAGATCAAGATCCCCATTATCGGAATGGGGGGCATAATAGATACTTATTCTGCCCTGGAATTTTTCTTGGCCGGCGCAACTGCTATAGCCACGGGAACAGCTAATTTTGTCAATCCCAAGGTAGCAGCCGAAATCATCGTCGGGATAAAAGAGTATATGGTAAAAAACAAGATAAAAAATATTTCTCACCTTATAGGAGCGCTTAATTTATGAACTTAAGGACTAAAGGACTAAAGAACGGAAGAACTAAGATAATCCTGGCTTTAGATGTGGATAGTTTTGATAAGGCCAAGCGCATCGTGGATAAACTTTACCCGGAGATAAAGATTTTTAAAGTCGGGGTCCAGTTGTTTACCGCCTGCGGGCCCAAGATTGTGGAATATATAAATAATAAGGGGGCGGAGGTATTTTTAGACCTTAAATATTTTGATATCCCTAATACCGTTGCCGGAGCCGTGGCTCAGGCAGTGCGCCTGAAGGTAAAGATGCTTACTTTGCATATTTTAGGCGACGCAGATATGCTCTCTGCCGCGCATATGGCAGCGCGCCGCCAGGCTCGCCTCCTTGGCGTCAAGAAGCCTTTATTAATCGGAGTAACGGTTTTGACCAGCAAGGAAACAACTTCCAGCGATGTCCTGACTTTGGGCAAGATCGGCATTGATTGCGGCCTAGACGGATTGGTCTGTTCTGCCAGGGAAGTCACGCTCCTGAGAAGAGAGATAAAAAATAAATTCCTGATCGTTACCCCGGGGATCAGGCCTGAAGGCTCTATAGCCCATGATCAGAAGCGTACCGCCAGTGTGCGCCAGGCAACTCAGGCAGGGAGTAATTTCCTGGTTATCGGCAGGCCGATATTAGAGGCAAAAGACCCGCTTGAGGCCGCGCGGCAGATATCAAGAGAACTTAATTCTGTCCTTTAGTGCTTGCTTGGGGGACAGTGTCCCGAACAAAATGGAAACAGTTTCCAACTCAAAGCGGAAACTGTTTCCTAAAAAGTAAAAAGGTTGAATTTAAGCGGTGGATAACATATAATAAACGTTAATAACGTGCACCCGGCGCTTATGAGGATTTGCGCCGGTGTGCCCTTTCTGGGCTAACACCCGGCCATATCGGATTGGCCGGTGCGCCCGTGTGGGCAGGGAGAAAAAATGGCAGAAAAATTACAGGAACTGATCGCCAAGATCCAACAGGAGGGCATAAAGGCCGCCCAAGATAAAGCAGATAAGATACTGGAGGATGCCCGTAAGGAATCTATCGGGATAATCGCTGAAGCCAAAGATCAAGCCCGCCAATTAGTTACGCGCTCCGGGCAGGAGATTGATAAGGCCAGAGAGAGCGCTAATGCTTCCCTGGAGCAGGCCGGCAGAGACCTTTTGATCAGTTTACGCGAGGAGATAGATACTATTCTAAATCGGTTGATCAAGCGGGCGGTGGCAGAGGCATTATCCCCGCAGGAATTAGCCGGGATTATTACTAACCTGGTTAAAGGGTTTAGAGAGAAAGATGATACTTCGATAGAAGTCCTGCTCTCCAAAGGCGACCTGGATAAATTAGATAAAGGGTTTCTGGCCCAACTGAAAAAAGAAACACAGAAAGGCATAACTCTTAAGGCCTCGGAAGAGGTTACCGGCGGTTTGATTATCAGTTATGACGTCCAGAAGTCGCATTATGATTTTACCGATCAGGCGCTGGCTGAATTTATCGGTAGATACCTGAAGCCTAAACTCCACGATATCCTCGGCGTCTCTTCCTCGTGAGTAAGGAGTAATCTCGTATGTCCGCCTATTATACTTATTTGATCGCTAGCCTCCCGATGCTGCATTTCGCGGGGAAACCGCCTTTTTCTTTCACTCATTTCTTAGGTTTATGCCGCGGTTTGATCCCCGGAGAAGAAATAGGATTGCTCAGCCAGGTGGAAAAGATCGAAGGCCTGGTTTATAAAGGTAAAGGCGCGCCCACCCTTAAGCGCAGGCAGGAATTTGAAGTTGCTTTAAGGAACGAGCTGGTAAGGATCCGCGCTACGCGCAGACACCAGGATATGAATAAATATCTGCGCGTCGATGGTTTTACCGAGCCATATATTTCACGTTTAGCCATGGGTGCCTACCGCAACACCTCCATCCTGGAGTCTGAGAGGATGCTGGACCAGGGTAGATGGAATATGCTGGAAGAGTTCTCCTGCGGTCATTATTTTGATTTTGATTACTTGATCATCTACGCGCTCAAGCTTTTAATCTTGGAGCGCTGGGAGAAGATCAATATGGCGGATAAGGCACGCCTTCTCTCGGAAACGTTGGGGAAGGGCCAGAATAAACAGGACGGAGCTTCATGAATCCCAAGAGAAGCGGAAAAGTAATAAAGATTAACGGCAATATGGCTGTGGTGCGCTCTGATTCTTTTATTGTCCAGAATGAAGTTGCCTATATCATTCATGGCCAAGAGCGCCTGAAGTCGGAAGTCATCCGCGTGCAGGGTAAAAACGCCCTGATGCAGGTTTATGAAAGCACCTCCGGGCTTAAAGTTGGGGAAGACGTAGAATTTACCGACGAGCTTCTTTGTGTTGAGCTTGGTCCCGGATTATTGGGCCAGATATTTGACGGCCTGCAGAATCCGCTGCCTCGGCTTGCCGAGGTGGATGGATTTTTCTTAAAAAGAGGCCGTTACCTTGCGCCCCTTGCTGAAGAATCAGAGTGGGACTTTACTCCCTTACTCAAGGCGCAGGATAAAGTATTGGCCGGCGATAAACTTGGTTTTGTCCCGGAGAAGATCTTTAAGCATTATATTATGGCGCCTTTTGGCCTGAATGGTGTCCTGGAGATAGAAAGCATATCTGCCCCCGGTAGGTATAACTTGCGTCAGGAGATCGCGCGGTTAAAAGACGCGCAGGGCAAGACCTACCCGGTTTTTATGCAACAGGCCTGGCCGGTAAAAATACCTATCCTGGCGTATGCCGAAAAATTAAAACCCGCCGAGCCTTTAGTGACCAAGATGCGCCTGATTGATTCACTTTTTCCGGTTGCCCGCGGCGGGACATATTGTATCCCCGGGCCATTTGGCGCGGGTAAGACCGTTCTGCAGCAGTTGACCAGCCGGCACGCCGAAGTGGATATAGTTATTATTGCCGCCTGCGGAGAGCGCGCCGGAGAGGTAGTGGAAACCCTAAAGACCTTTCCCGATATAATCGATCCCCGGACCAAGAAACCCTTAAGCGACCGCACCGTAATTATCTGCAATACCAGCTCCATGCCTGTAGCCGCCAGGGAATCCAGCGTTTATACCGCGGTCACTATCGCCGAATATTACCGTCAGATGGGCCTGAATGTTTTGCTTTTAGCCGATTCTACTTCCCGTTGGGCGCAGGCAATGCGTGAGATGTCCGGGAGATTAGAAGAGATCCCCGGAGAAGAGGCCTTCCCCGCGTACCTTGAATCGCGCATTGCTTCTTTTTATGAACGCTCAGGCCTGGTAAGGTTACGCGACGGCAGTACCGGTTCAGTGACTATCGGCGGGGCAGTCAGCCCTGCCGGAGGGAACTTTGAAGAGCCGGTAACCCAGGCCACACTTAAGGTGGTAGGGGCCTTTCATGGGCTCTCGCGCCAGCGCTCAGACGCGCGCAGGTATCCGGCTATCGATCCATTAATCAGCTGGAGCAAATATAAGAGTTTTATTGACCAGAAGTTAGTCGATAAAGGGCATCAGTCTTTGAGCAAGAGCAATGATGTTTCCCAGATGATGAAGGTAGTGGGGGAGGAAGGGATATCGCTGGCGGACTATATTGATTATCTCAAAGGGGAATTCTTTGATTCTGTTTACCTGCAGCAGAATGCCTTTGATCCCGTAGATGAGGCAACTGATGCAGAAAGGCAGATATATATTTTTACTTTCTTGCACGATAAAGTTCTGGAAGAAGAATTTTATTTTCCGGATAAAGACAAGGCGCTGCATTTTTTCCAGAGATTAAGACAGGCCTGGCGGGGATGGAATTCCAGCGTTTGGCAATCCGATGAATTCAAAGGCGCGGAGAATGATGTTTTGTCTTTAATCCGAGAGGGTTTAAAGAAGGCGCGGGAGGCCCAAGGTGTATAAGGTTTATACCGATATCATGCAGATCTCCGGCGACGTCATTACGGTGGAGGCCGAGGGTGTAGGGTATATGGATATCGCCCAGGTTTCCGGACGGCGCGGGACATCCCTGGCGCAGGTCATCCGGCTGGACGGAAAAAAAGTATCGCTGCAGGTCTTTGCCGGCAGTAAAGGTATCTCTACTGGAGATAAGGTGCGTTTCTTAGGGCATGCCATGCGCGTTTCTAGCGGTAATAACCTTATGGGCAGGATATTTAACGGAAGCGGTATGCCTTTAGATCGCGGCCCGGCGCTCTCTGAGAATATGATTGATATCGGGGCCCCGCCGGTCAACCCCACAAAAAGAATAATCCCCAACCGGATGGTGCGCACTAATATCCCGATGATAGATGTCTTTAATTCCCTGGTGGTCTCTCAAAAACTCCCCATTTTTTCCATTGCCGGGGAGCCGTATAATGAATTGTTAGCCAGGGTGGCTATCCAGGCGCAGGTGGATATCATTATCCTCGGGGGGATGGGGCTGAAATATGACGATTATCTTTTCTTCCGTGATACCCTGGAGAAGCAG
>JAQTUD010000055.1 GCA_028710405.1 Candidatus Omnitrophota bacterium | reverse complement strand
TATACAATTAATCTTCGGGGTAGGGTGACCTGTCTGTTGCACAGCAGGAATTCCCGACCGGCGGTAAAACCCGCGAGTCCCGGCAAGATGCCGAGACAGATCTGGTGAAATTCCAGGGTCGATGGTAAAGTCCAGATGAGAGAAGATTAAAATTATGTCCCCCCGGAGATCGCTTTCGGGGATTTTTTATTTAATGAGCAGATAACTTATGCCGCTTAAGCGGCATAAGTTATAGCGAAGCGTCTGCGAATTAACCCTTGACATCCAAAATGTCAAGGGTAAGTTTGGATAATAACTTATGTTTAATACTATACCGGAAATATTGGAAGAATTAAAGAAAGGCCGGATGGTGGTGGTCGTGGATGACCAGGACCGCGAGAATGAGGGGGATCTGGTGATGGCTGCCTCTTCAACCCGTCCGCAGGATATCAATTTTATGGCCAAGTTCGGCCGGGGGCTGATCTGCGTGCCGATGGAGGAAGAGAGATTGAGGCAGTTGAGCCTGGAGCCGATGTTGAATAATAACCCGGCATCCCCAGTAGAGGATCGTTTCAAGACCGCCTGGATGATCTCTGTGGATGCATCCAAGGGTGTAACTACCGGGATATCGGCGTATGACCGCGCCCGGACTATTGAGGTCTTAATAAATCCCCAGTCTAAGGCCGAAGACCTGGTCCGCCCGGGCCATATATTTCCTTTACATTCGCGCCGGGGCGGGGTTTTAGTCAGGGCCGGGCACACGGAAGCCGCGGTAGACCTGATGCACCTGTCCGGGCTTTATCCGGCGGGGGTGATTTGCGAGATCATGAATGAAGACGGCACTATGGCCCGTCTGCCGGCGCTTTTAGATTTTGCCAAGCAGTATAAATTAAAGATCTGTTCTATCGCCGACCTGATCGAGTTCCGCCGGCGCTCTGAGAAATTGATCGAACGAGTTTCCGAGGCATCTTTACCGACGGAATTCGGAAAATACAAAATCATACTTTACCGTGACCTGACTAACGGCAAGATCCATACCGCCCTGGTCATGGGCCAGTTAAAAGATAATACGCTGGTGCGCGTGCACTCTGAATGCCTTACCGGAGACGCTTTCGGGTCCCTGCGCTGCGATTGCGGCAGGCAGCTGAAAAAGGCGATGCAGATGATCGAAGAAGAGGGGGCCGGGATAGTGCTTTATATGAATCAGGAGGGGCGCGGTATCGGTCTGGCGGATAAGATCCGGGCTTACGCCCTGCAGGATAAAGGCATGGATACCGTAGAGGCAAACCAGGCCCTGGGCCATAAGCCTGACCTGAGG
The DNA here is from genome assembly GCA_028710405.1 of Candidatus Omnitrophota bacterium. Taxonomy (GTDB): domain Bacteria; phylum Omnitrophota; class Gorgyraeia; order Gygaellales; family Profunditerraquicolaceae; genus JAQTUD01. The sequence goes on along the minus strand of JAQTUD010000055.1, from coordinate 4,899 downwards.
GATTACGGTATCGGCGCGCAGATGCTTGTGGACCTGGGGGTAAAAAATATACGCCTATTGACCAATAATCCACGCAAGATCGTGGGCCTGGAAGGTTATGGCCTGATGGTTACAGAACGCATCCCTTTAGAGATCGCGCCTAACCCGGAAAATTACCATTATCTAAAGACCAAAAAAGAGAAACTCGGGCACCAGTTAGAAATATAAAATAACGTAGTCCCTCGCCTAAACACGGCAAAGTTCCGGAAACAAGATGAAAGCAACTTTGCCGTAGGCTCGGGATCAATTCACACATTGACTTACTCACGTTATCACGTTCGTAAGTCAAGTGCTCATTGGGGAGGAAGAGATGGGAAAAGTGATTGAAGGCAACTTGATTTCCAAGGGTAAGAAGTTTGCTATAGTAGCTTCACGTTTTAATGATTTTATCACCAAGGAGTTAGTTTCCGGTTGCGCGGATACCCTCTTAAGGCACGGGGCCGTAGATGGCGATTTAGCGGTTATTTGGGCGCCGGGCGCCTTTGAGATACCTTCGGTGGCGCAGAAGTTAGCCAAGACAAAATCATACGACGCGATAATCTGCCTGGGTACGGTGATCCGCGGAGCGACCCCGCACTTTGATTATATCGCTTCCGAAGTAGCCAAGGGCATAGCCCGTGTTTCGCAGGACGCGGGTTTACCGGTAGTTTTCGGGGTGATCACCGCCGATACCATTGAACAGGCGATAGAGCGCGCCGGCACGAAAGACGGCAATAAAGGCAGGGATGCCGCATTAACCGCTATTGAGATGGTAAACCTATTTGCTCAGATAAAATAAATTTTCGTCAAAACGAAACTAACGAGCTAAACGACTATGCGTAAACGTACACTAGCACGGGAATACGCTTTACAGATCCTCTATCAGATCGATATTACCCGCCAAGAGCCGGATATATGCCTGGATAGTTTCTGGCAGGCGCATGCCCAGGAAGAGGTAAGAGAAGAGATCAAAGAATTCTCCGCCGTTCTGGTCAAGGGAGTGATACAGAATCTGGAGGCCATTGATACAAAGATCAGCCTTTACGCGGCTAACTGGCAGTTAAAGCGTATGGCGGTAGTAGACAGGAATATACTGCGTATGAGTTGTTTTGAGCTTATGTTCTGCGACGACATCCCCCCTAAAGTATCCATCAATGAAGCGGTGGAGCTTGCCAAGAAATACTCTTGTCCGGAGGCAGGAAAATTCGTGAACGCGATAGCGGACAAAATAAAGCAGGAAAAAGGTAAATGAACCCGGTAAGGAGCGCGGATTTACATCTGCATACGGTTTTTTCAGACGGCACTTACACCCCCGAAGAGCTAGTGGCGCAGAGCGCCAAGGCCGGCCTTTGCGCCATCGCGGTGGTTGATCACGATACGGTGGCCGGGATTAATCCGGTAATGGAGGCAGCCAGAGGTGCGGATTTAGAAATTTTATCCGGAGTAGAGCTTACCGCCGAACATGCCGGCCGTGAGATACATATATTGGGTTATCTTATTGATCATAATGATAAAGCATTGATCAGCCGCCTGGAGATACTTAAAGAGAACCGCCGCCAGCGCGTGTATAAAATATTAGAGAAATTAAAAGAAATGGGGATGGAATTGAAGCCGGAGTCGGTATTTGCCCTGGCCCAGAAGGGAACAGTAGGCAGGTTGCATATCGCCAGGGTGATGGTAGCGCAAGGCCTAGCGGCTTCGATCCCTGAAGCATTCTACCGTCATATCGGAGATAATCGTCCGGCATATGTTTTAGGTTTCAGGTTTTCTCCCCGTCAGGCCATAGAGTTGATCAAGGGCGCCGGAGGCATACCGGTCCTTGCCCATCCTTACAGTATTGACGATGACAGCATTATCCCGGAATTTGTAAAAGACGGCATAATGGGGCTGGAGGTATATTATCCGGAGCATAGCCAGGGTATGGTTAATTTTTATCTTGATCTGGCTAAAAAATACAACCTTTTATTGACCGGCGGTTCTGATTGCCACGGCGGGGCCAAACCACAAGTCCTGATCGGTTCGATTAAGATTCCTTATGAGCTGGTAGAAAAGTTAAAGGAAGCCAAGGATAAATTGAGATGATGAAAAATCATGAATATTATATGAATTTAGCGCTTGGCCTGGCGCAAAAGGCAAAGGGAAAAACTACGCCTAATCCTTTGGTCGGGGCGGTCGTGGTAAAAGGCTCGAAAGTCGTAGGGAAGGGGTATCATCAGAAGGCAGGCCTGGCACACGCTGAGGTCATCGCCCTGGATGAGGCAGGGTCGAAAGCCCAAGGCGCCACATTATACGTGACCCTTGAGCCCTGCGTGCATTTCGGCAGGACCCCTCCTTGCGTAGACAGGATCATAAAAAGCGGAGTAAAGCAGGTGGTCGTGGGGATGATAGACCCCAATCCCTTGAATAACGGTAAAGGTATCCAGATCCTCAAGAGCCACAAGATAAAGACGCGGGTAGGGCTCCTGGAGGATAAGGTCCGCAAGATCAATGAAACATTTATAAAATATATCACCAGGGGCCTGCCTTTTGTCACGGTTAAGGTAGGCCAGTCTTTAGACGGCAGGATCGCCGCCCGCGGCGGTGATTCCAAGTGGATCACTTCCGATAAATCGCGCGCCTTTGCTCATCGCCTGCGCCAGGATTATGACGCGATCATGGTGGGGGTAAATACCGTGTTAAGAGATAATCCCAAATTAGACGCCTGGTTTTCCAAGAAACAACCTACTAAAGTCGTCGTGGATACTCAATTGAGCACGCCAGGGGAGTCGCATCTTTTCTCCGGGAATGCCCGGGCGATTATTGTTACCCTGGCTGCTAAGCCGGGGCAGGAGACAGAGAACAGGGAGATCATCGCCAAAAAGGCCACAATATTGGAGGCAAAGGAGAGGGCGGGCCAGATTAACCTTAAGGATATGCTCAAAAAACTGGCGCGCCTGGGGATAACCAATATATTGGTTGAAGGAGGAGGCACGCTCATCGGTTCATTGTTTGACGAAAAGTTAGTGGATAAGATTTTTTTCTTTATCAGCCCCAAGATCATCGGAGGCAAAGAGGCGATCAGTTCGGTGATGGGCGAGGGGATATCCCGCGTAGATAAGGCGATCAGGGTCAGGGATATGAAATTAAGGCGCCTGGGCGAGGATATCCTGATCGAAGGATATATAAAATAATATGTTCTCAGGTATAGTTGAAGAATTAGGGCAGGTAAAAAGCATATACAGATCCGGCAAGATAACCACCATAGAAATTGCAGCCGATAAGGCATTAGCTCAATCCGGTATAGGCGATAGCGTGGCTGTCAATGGCGCCTGTCTGACTATTGTAAAGAAAGGGGCGCGCTCACTTTTCTTTGAGGCAATGCCGGAGACCCTTAAGGTCAGTAATTTAGGCAGTTTAAGGATCACCGATAAAGTGAACCTGGAACGTAGTTTGAAAATAGGCGACAGGCTCTCCGGACACTTTGTTGGCGGCCACATTGATTGCGTGGGTATTATCCGTAAAAAGGGATATACTGACGGTAATCTGTCTTTTGAGGTCGCTACCCCGCCAGGATTCATGGATTATATCCTACCCAAAGGCGCGATCGCCGTTGACGGCATAAGCCTGACCATCGCGAAAAAGGGGCCATGTACCTTCTTCGTCTACATAATCCCGCATACCCTTAAGAATACCACTCTGGGTTTTAAGGGGCCTTCCGATAAAGTCAATATTGAATTTGATATCCTGGCTAAGAAATCCCTCCTGATTTGAGCAAATCGTTGCGCGTAAACTAAATTTCTGATATACTATTTTGATAAATTACGGGGAGTAGCGCAGTTTGGCTAGCGCGTTTGGTTCGGGACCAAAAGGCCGTGGGTTCAAGTCCCACCTCCCCGACCATCTTTTAAACCGTTGGATCCGCAGGCAAGAAAATCCCGTTGGTGAGCTTGGATAATTAAAAGATGAAAAAGAGGCTGCATGTTATTTATTCCGGCACGGTGCAGGGAGTGGGTTTTCGTTTTACTACCGAGAATATCGCCAGAGAGCTGGGGCTTGCGGGTTGGGTGAAGAACCTAAATGACGGCCGGGTGGAGATAGTGGCTGAAGCCGAACATGAGCCATTGAGAGAATTCTTAAAACGCATAGACGAATATTTTCAGCCTAACATAGTAGATGCTCAGATAGACTGGTTAGAGGCCAGTCTTGAGTCCAGCGATTTCGGGGTAAAATTCTGATGCGTTACGCGATATTGGCGGATATACATTCTAACCTTGAGGCCTTAGAGAGGGTCTTAGGTGATTGCGCCGGAGAATCCATAGACCAGTATATTTGCCTGGGGGATTTCGTCGGCTATGGCGCAGATCCACTCCAGTGTATCCAGAGGATAAGATCATTGCCTCTTATTGCCATCGCCGGTAATCACGACCAGGCGGTAGTAGATTTATTCCCCACGGATAACTTCAATCCGCAGGCGCGTGAGGCAATATTCTGGACCAGGCGTAACTTAGACGACAGCTCAAGGCAGTTCCTGGGATCGCTGAAACTGGTTTTTTCTAATCAGGATTTTATCCTGGTGCATGGGACTTTAAACAATCCGCAGGACTTTGATTATATGGGAGATGGTTTTATCTCCGAAGAGACCTTCCGCCTGATGCAGACCCCTCTTTGTTTTATCGGCCACACCCATATTGCCGGCGTATTCATAAAAGACAAAGAAGAATGCATATGTTACCGTGAAAACACCTCCGTTGATATTGAAGAGGATAATAAATATACCATAAATGCCGGCAGCGTCGGGCAGCCTCGCGACGGCAATCCGGCTGCGGCGTATTGCGTATATGATACCGAGCTAAAAAAAGTCACGCTTAAAAGGGTTGATTATAATGTTACCGTCGCCGGGAA
>JAQTUD010000054.1 GCA_028710405.1 Candidatus Omnitrophota bacterium | reverse complement strand
TACGGAATCGGCACAGGCTTACCGGTTTTATTTTTTGCCGTTGTTATTGCCGCAGGCGTTACTTAGTTAAGCCATTGGTTTCATAAGCTAATAAGGTTAGAGTATTATATGCGCGTAGTTACAGGCATAACATTCGTGTTAGTGGGCGCATATTATACCGGAATTTATATATTAAAGCTTTTTTAAGGAGGGCTAACATGACGGAGGGTATTACCAGGAAACTATCTTTTTTAGACAGGTTTCTCACCCTGTGGATCTTTCTGGCTATGGCAGTAGGAGTTTCAATCGGTTATTTTTACCCGCCGGTAGTCAGTTTCTGGAATAGATTCCAGGTCGGCACAACTAATATCCCGATCGCGATAGGCCTGATCCTGATGATGTATCCGCCGTTGGCTAAGGTTAAATATGAAGAATTAGGCGATGTGTTGCGGGATAAAAAAGTATTAATATTGTCACTTATCCAGAACTGGATCATTGGCCCGGTTCTGATGTTTGTTCTGGCTATCATATTCTTAAGAAATTATCCGGAATATATGGTGGGTTTGATCCTGATCGGCTTAGCGCGCTGTATCGCGATGGTGATTGTCTGGAATGAACTGGCCCGTGGCGATACGGAATATTGCGCGGGGTTAGTTGCTTTCAATTCATTTTTCCAGGTTTTATTTTATTCCGCCTACGCCTGGTTTTTTATTACTATCGCGCCTGTCTGGTTCGGATTGAAAGGGACGGTTACCGCTATTTCTATGGGGCAGATCGCGCACAGCGTTTTTATTTATTTAGGCATCCCTTTTATAGCCGGGATGCTCACCAGGTTTGTCGTGATCAGGACAAAAGGCAAGGCCTGGCATCATGAGAAATTCATCCCTAAAATCAGCCCCCTGACACTGATTTCGTTACTATTTACCATAGTAGTCATGTTTTCGCTCAAGGGCGAATATATCGTTAAGATACCCCTTGATGTCGTGCGCATAGCCATTCCGCTTTTGATTTATTTTGTGCTGATGTTTTTAGTTTCTTTTTATATGGGCAGGAGATTTAACGCCGGTTATGCCAAGACAGCGACGTTATCTTTTACCGCGGCAAGTAATAATTTTGAGCTGGCGATAGCGGTGGCGGTTGCGGTTTTTGGTATCAATTCGGGGGCTGCCTTTGCCGCGGTGATCGGGCCGTTAGTGGAAGTTCCTGTTCTGATCAGCCTAGTCAATGTCGCGCTCTACTTCAAAAAGCGCCACTTCGCCTAAAAAAAGGGGTCTGACCCCTTTTTTTATGCGGAGGGAGGGAGTTGAACCCTCATGTCTTGCGACACTGGCTTCTGAGACCAGCGCGTCTGCCATTCCGCCACCTCCGCGTAGCCTTAAGTATATCCTACCTCATTAATCCTGTCAAATATAAAAGAATTGCGGCACGGGTATTTTGTTGTTATAATATATTCTATTTTAGCAAGGAGAAAAAGGTGTTATTAGAGTCTTTCAGGGCCACCGGCCTAGCAGTGGCGCAGATATTCATCCTGGGAGTGATCGGGTATATCCTGGTAAAAAAGGATATCCTAGGCCTTTGCGGCCTGGATACCTTAAGCCGCCTGGCTATTGAAGTTACGCTTCCGGCAATGATTTTTTGTCAGCTGATCCGGGATTTCAGCTTCCAACTCTATCCTGATTGGTGGATCTATCCATTGATGAGCATTGCCGTGACCATAGCCGGTCTGGCGGTAGGCGCTATCTTTGTTTTTTTTATCAATGGCCATCAGAAGAAGGCGCAGTTTTTGAGCCTGGTGGCTTTTCAGAATTCCGGGTACCTGCCCCTGGCGTTAGTCGCCGCGCTTATTCCTCCGGAGCAGGCAGGGACGATATTTATATATTTATTCCTCTTCCTATTGGGTTTTAACCTGGTGATGTTTTCTCTGGGGGTATACATTTTATTTTTAGATAAAGGGAGCAAATTTGAGTGGCACAGCCTATTCAGCCCGCCGGTTGTGGCAACACTGGCCAGTTTATTTTTGGTCTGGGTAGGTTTAAATAAGTTCGTCCCGGATTTTGTTTTTAAACCCATTAAGCTCGTCGGTGATTGCACTCTGCCGCTGGCGATATTCGTGGTCGGGGGGAACCTGGCGCAGATAAGATTAAAGAATATTGATAAGAAGGCGATGTCGCTTTTGGTCCTGGTGAAACTGGTGATCCTACCTTTAGCGGGGTTATTATTTTTGGTGAAATTCAGGATGCCGGAGTTGATAGGTTTGTTGTTGTTAATAGAGTTGGCCGTGCCTTCGGCGACTACTCTTTCGGCGCTGGTCAGGCATTACAAGAAGGAAGACTTGTTGATCAGCCAGGGGGTATTCCTGACTCATCTAGCCGGCATCATTACCTTGCCGTTATTTTTAAGTTTATATTTTATGTTTATCGTGATAAAATGAGCGCGATAGCCGCCACTAACCATAAGGCATATAGAGACTACCAGGTATTAGAAGCAATTGAGGCGGGTATAGAATTAAAGGGCAGCGAAGTAAAGTCAATCAGGGCGGGGAAGATCAATCTGGATGACAGTTTCGCCCGGCTGGAAAAGGGGCAGATAATATTGTATAATACGCATATAACCCCTTACGCCGAGGCCAGTTATCTGAATGTGGAGCCGACACGGCCACGCCGGCTGCTCCTGCACAAGAAGCAGATCACTAAATTAACTACGCAATTGACCCAGCGTGGCCTTACGCTGGTCCCTTTGAAGGTTTATTTTAACGCCAAGGGTTTTGCGAAAATAGAACTGGCTATTTGCAAGGGTAAGAAATTATACGACAAAAGAGAAGACATCAAGCGCAAGGAGCTGGATAGAGGGATGCGCCGGTTGATGAAAAGAAGAGATAGATAGGGGACACTGTCCCGATTGGATCGGAAACAGTTTCCCGATTGATTTGGAAACAGTTTCCGTTTCATGTTCATTGAAAATTTGGGGGTGAAAAGGGCTCGACTTAGGCAAGTCGGGTAAGAGCAGCATGCCGCGGACGCATGGTGAGCCGCGTTAACAATCCGTGCACAATCTAAACGCAAACAGTAACCTGTTAAGAGATAGGTATACAGCTGTTGCACCAATTAAACTTGGTGTAGCGCCTGTAATGCCTATGGCGTTAAGCCTCGTTCCTTAATAAAGGAATGAGCCTCAATCCATCCTGCCTAAGGGTTGGCATTGAGCGACTAATTTAGGCTGGCTCCGGAAAATCAGCCTTTATATCCGGGGTAAGACGCAATAAAAGGCTGCTGTCTGCGCCATCCTGTTTATCGGAGTGCGCAGAAGTAAGCATAAAAGATAAACTAAGCATGTAGCGGCTTTTATTTGATTGCTTGAGGACCGCGGTTCGATTCCGCGCACCTCCACCAAATTTTCGGCGCCACCAAACAATTAGGAAAGGTCAAATACTATGTGCGTATGGAGTATATTTAACGGATTGTTTTTTTTGCTTTTCGTGGCAGTGTTTGTTTTTATAACATCTGTGGCGGTCACGCTGGCCAGAAAAAGAGACAAGGCGCTTAAAGAGCTCGCCGCTAACTTAAACGCTAAAATCCCGAAGTTTTCTTTTTATCCCACGCTAAACGGAGAACATCAGGGGCTAAAATACACTATTTCTCTTTTTCCGGGAGGCAAAAATACTCCGCCTTATTTGCAGGCCCAGCTATTAAAGAAGTCCGCTTTCAGGCTGTCGGTTTACCGGGAATCAATCTTATCCGACTTTGGCAAGAAGTTAGGATTGGTCCATGAAGTAAAAGTCAACGACCCGGCATTTGACAAGGATTTTCTATTCTTCTCTAATCGGCAAGAGCAGGCTTCGACATATCTGAATAACCAAACAGTCAAAGAAGCGATACAAGGGTTATTCAGGGCGGGATTTGATTCTCTGACGATAGATTATCAAAGGGTGACGGTGCGTAGGCCCGACTACTCTTTAGAACAAGACCTTTCCGTGGAGAATGTAAAGGTTCTGCTCCAGAGATTAGCGGCGCTAGCGCAGGGATTATAAAACTAGTGGAGGTGTGATATGTTCTGGTTTAAATTGTTAGGCGGTTTAGCGGTTGCTATCGGCATTTTAGGCATCAGGGTTATCTCGCAGTGGGAGAAGGGCGTTATCTTCCGCCTGGGAAAATTCGCCGGAGAGATAGCCCCGGGTTTAAACTGGGTGATCCCTGTTATCGACAGTATCTATCATGTGGATATGCGTATCCGCACCATGGATGTCGTGCCGCAGGAGGTAATGACCAAGGATTCAGTCCCTACCAAAATTGACGCAGTAGTCTATTACCAGATCTTTGACGCCCAGAAGTCCATCACCGGTGTAGAGAATTTTTCTTACGCATCCACCCTGCTTGCCCAGTCAAAATTAAGGGACGTGGTCGGAAAATACGACCTGGATACCCTTTTGGCCAGCAAGGATAAGATTGGGGATGAAGTTTTGACTATCCTACAGGGCCCGACAGATGACTGGGGGGTCCATGTCAAGAGCGTGGAGATCAAGAATATCGAGATCCCGGATAATATGAAACGGGCGATGGCCAAGGAATCCGAGGCGATGAGAGAGAAGCGGGCGCGTTTAGTAAAGGCCTCAGCGGAGCAAGAGGCCAGCAAGATGTTCGCTGAAGCCGCCAGGATACTCGTTGATAGCCCTAACGGCATGATCTTAAGGCAGCTGCAGACCTGGCAGGAGATCGGCGCGGAGCAGAACAGTTTGATCGTTCTGGTGCCGACGGAATTCGCCAAGATACTCAGCCCGAATAAATAAGGATGCCTGTTAAAAAAATAATCTTACGCGCTTCTCTATTATTGGGCGTATGTTATCTACTCTCCGGCTGCGCCAGCGTGCCGATGCGCCAGGAGTTGCCGACTTATTCCTTAAACGGCACGGCGTATTATTCCCTCTATAATCTTTGCCGGCTGGAGGGGATGGAATTAGAATATGATACTTTTACCCGCACTGCCGTATTGACCCGGGGCGCGCATCAATTTAATCTTAAAGCCAAAGAAGCAATGGTGCTGGTGGATGGAGCGCCGCTGCAATTGTCTCATCCCGTGGATATCTACGAGGGGGTAATGGTAATTCCCCGTGAGTTCAAAGAGCAGGTCATTGATAAGTTATTTGGAAAAGAGATCCCTTCTGCCGTTGTTTTTCCCACGGCGGGAGTAAAGATCAGAAGAGTAGTTATTGATGCCGGCCACGGCGGCTATGACCCGGGGGCAATAGGCAAGACTGGCTTACGCGAGAAGGATGTAAACCTGGATATCGCCCGCAGGTTAAGCAGTATTTTAAAAGCAAGAGGCATAGATGTAGTAATGACCAGGGGATTGGATAAATATATTTCCCTGGATAAGCGTACCGTCATCGCCAATAGTTGCGGGGCCCAGATCTTTATCAGCATCCATTCTAACGCCAACCGCGTGCGCAGCTTAAGCGGCTTTGAGGTTTATTACATCACTCCCAAGATCAATGACGACAAGCGCGCCCTGGACTCGGCGCGGGACGACTACCTTAATCTCAACCGGAGTTATTTTTCCGGAGGCTCGGCTAACCTGAAGGCGATCCTCTGGGATATGATCTATACCAATAACCGCTCCGAATCCATGGAGCTGGCGCGTTCCCTCTGCCAGGCGATGCAGCGCGGTTTTGACACCAGGATCATCGGAGTAAAGGGGGCGAATTTCTATGTCCTGCGCGGCACCAATATGCCGTCGATCCTGGTGGAGTCCGGTTTCTTATCCAATGTTAACGAGGAACGGATGCTCAAGAACAGCGCTTACCGCCAGCAGGTGGTTGAAGCGCTCCAGCAGGGCATCCGTAATTATATCGCCGATTATCCGGTAATGGAGGCGTCCAGGTGAGTAAAGCAATCGGGGTTTTCGATTCGGGGGTAGGAGGGCTTACGGTAGTCAAAGAACTGCTGCGTCAGCTTCCTGCGGAAGACATTATTTATTTCGGGGATACTGCGCGCGTGCCCTACGGGATCAAGTCCAGGGAGACGGTGATCCGTTTTTCAATCGAGAATATGCTTTTCCTGCTGAAGCAGGATGTCAAACTGATCTGTGTCGCCTGCAATACTGTCTCAAGCTTGGCACTTCCGGTGATCAAGAATTATTTCAAGGTTCCGATCGTCGGCGTGATCACTCCGGGCGCAATGAAAGCGGTCTATGCCACCCACAATAAACACGTCGGCGTGATCGGCACCCGCAGCACCATCAAAAGCCGGGCCTACGAAAAAGAGATCAAGCGCCTTGACCCCGGGATCACCGT
>JAQTUD010000053.1 GCA_028710405.1 Candidatus Omnitrophota bacterium | reverse complement strand
GGCTTTATCTTTTAGGGTTCTTCAGTGATATAAAAATAGACACAGAAGACTATAAAGAAGGAATAAAGTTAGTGATCAAAGTGGAGGAGAGGCCGATAATTGAGGCAATCTCTTTTACCGGGATGAAACGCCTGAATATGGCAGATGAAAAGATAAAAGAACAGTTGAAGTCTAAAGAAAAACAGTATTTAGATTACCCGGCCCTGGCTGAAGACGTGCGCGTTTTGAAGAAGATGTATGAAAAAATAGGTTATAGCAAGGTATTGATAGAACATAAGGTGGATATTGTTAAAGCAACCAATAAAGCAAAAATAGAATTCGCGGTGACAGAAGGCAGGAAGGTACGCATTAAGAATATCCTGGTAGAGGGCAATACCGCGTTCAGGGACGGGCGGATATTAAAGCTGATGAAGAATAAGAGGGGTTGGCTTTTTAACGCCGGCATACTTAAGGAAGATGTGCTCAAGGAGGATATTGAGCGCGTTAAGTCTTTCTATCGCAAGAACGGCTATACGGATGTGGCCGTTGATTACAAGGTTGAGGCCGATCCAAAAAAGGCCTACCTATTATATATTACTCTTACCATAAAAGAGGGGAAGAAATACCTGGTTGGTAATATTACCTTGCAGGGGAATAGTGAGATTACCCAGGATGATATACTGAAAAAATTGACAGAAGTCGTCCCGGGCAAAGTTTTCAGCCAGGAGGCCCTGCAACGGGATATTATGAATATCCAGGGGCTTTATTTTGACCGCGGCTATATTATGGCGCAGGTCCAGGAAAATACCTCTGTCAATCAATATACCGGCCGCGTGGATATTACCTATAATATCGCCGAAAAAGAGATTACCTATGTGGATAAAATAAAGATCCGCGGGAATGTCAAGACCAGGGATGTGGTTATCCGCAGGGAATTAAGGATACACCCCCAGGACAGGTTTGACGGAGAAAAACTCAGGCGCAGTAAGGAGCGCCTGCAGAACTTAGGGTACTTTGAAGAAATCGGCTACGATACCGAGAATACCGATGTCCCCAATAAGAAAGACCTGATCGTGGACGTAAAGGAATCCAAAACCGGTTCTTTTAGTTTCGGCGGCGGCTACAGCACGGTGGATGCCTTCGTGGGTTTTATAGAGGTGGAGCAGAAGAACTTTGATTGGAAGAATTTCCCCTATTTCACCGGCGCCGGCCAGGACATGAAAGTGCGTTCTTCATTCGGGACAATAAGCAGCAGCTCGGAGGTTAGTTTCACCAACCCCTGGGTCTTTGATTATCCGGTATCATTCGGCTTTGACGCCTATAAGCGCGAACATGAGAGGGAAGATGATGTGGGCTACGGTTATGATGAAAAGGTCACCGGCGGTGATATACGTTTAGGCAAGGAGATATCCGAATACCTCAGAGGGGACCTGATGTACCGCTTGGACGAAATAAATATTACCGATATTACCGATAGCGCCAGCAATGACCTGAAGAAGGAATATGGTAAGAATACGATCAGTAGTATCCGGCCGGGCCTTACTTTTGACAGCCGTGATAATGTGTTTGATACAAGAAAAGGCGACCTCTTGACCGGTTTTCTGGATTGGGCAGGCGGCCCCCTGGCTGGAGATAAGGACTACTGGAAATTCTTCGGTCGTGCCTCCCATTATTTCCCACTGCCAAAGAACTCTACACTGGAATTAAGGGGCAGGGTCGGGATAAGTGATACCTATGGTGATTCCGAAGAGATCCCCATCTACGAAAGGTTCTTTGCCGGCGGCGCTTATACAGTGAGGGGATATGAAGAGAGAAAGATCGGCCCCTTTGATCCGTCCTCAAAGGACCCCCTGGGAGGGGAATCCGAGATAATCGGGAATATTGAGTATACGTATCCGTTGTTGGACTTCATAAAAGTAGCCACTTTTTACGATACTGGAAATGTCTGGGCCAAATCAAGCGACATCGGCTCTGGCGGATTTAAATCCAGTTTCGGCCTGGGCTTTCGGATCAAGACCCCTATCGGCCCGATCATGCTTGATTACGGCATACCTTTGAATAAGGCATCCGGTGAAGATAATAAAGACAGCGGAAGATTCCACTTCAGCGCAAGCCACGGTTTCTAATTAAGTAAACTAAAAAACTAAAGAACAAAAACCAAAGGTCCGATAGTTCTTAAGTTCTTCCGTTCTTTAGTTCTTAAGTTAACCAGGAGGTTTTAAAGATGAACAGGAAAACAGGCGTATTACTGGCGGCAATACTCATTTCGTCTTTTTGTTTGGGCTTGGCCCAGGCAGCGGAGAAGTTCGCTTACGTTGATTTGAGCCGCGCGTTCAGTGAATATAATAAGACTAAGGATTATGACAAGGTCTTAACCGACAAAGAGGGCGTTTATACCGCCGAGAGGGATAAGAAGGTAAGCGAAGTCAAACAGTTCCAGGATAAGTACAACCTTTTAAGCGAGAAAGAAAAGCAATCCAAGCAGGGAGATTTAGATACTAAGGTCAAGACCCTGCAGGATTATGACCGGCAGAAGCAAGCGGACCTGCGTAAAGACCAGGATGAGAAGATGAAAGAGATCCTCAAAGATATAGATGAAGCGGTGAAGAAATATTCGGAGAAAGAGGGTTTTACGATGGTCTTTAATGACCGCGTATTGGTCTATCAGGAAAAGAGATTAGATATCACGGATAAAATACTGGATATTCTGAACAAAGGATATAAGAAGTAAATGGAGAAGACCCTCGGGGAGATCGCGCGGCTTGTTGACGGCGAACTAATAGGAAACAAGGCTATCGCGATTACCGGAGTAGCAGGGATAAAAGAGGCGCGGGAAGGTGATATCACCTTCCTGGCTAATCCTAAATATTTCCACCTTCTTGAGAAGACGCAGGCATCAGCGGTAATTACTTCCAAAGAACTGAAATCCGCTTCAAAGTCGATTATCCGCACGGATAACCCTTCCATCGCTTTTACCAAGGTGATCGCTTCTTTTTTGCCCGCGGAAACCACCCATCCTAAAGGTATACATCCTAGCGCGGTATTAGGCAAAAATATTTCCCTGGGTAAAGGCGTGGCTATCGGAGCGCACGCGGTCGTTGAAGATGGGGCCGCCATAGGCGATAATACCGTGATTTACGCGGGTTGTTATATAGGCAGCCATACCCGTATCGGTAAAGACGGGCTTATTTATCCTAATGTTTCTATCCGCGAGTGCATTACTATCGGCGAGCGCGTGATTATACACAGCGGTACGGTCATAGGTTCGGATGGTTTCGGTTATGTGGCCGTGGACGGCAAGCACCAGAAACTCCCCCAGGTCGGGACAGTCCAGATCGGGGATAATGTGGAGATAGGCGCTAACGTCGCCATTGACCGGGCGCGTTTTGATAAGACCGTTATCGGAAGCGGCACTAAAATTGATAATCTGGTGCAGATCGCCCATAATGTGGTGATCGGCGAGAACTGCATTATTGTCGCGCAGGTGGCCATAGCTGGCAGCACAATTATCGGCAAGGGCGTGACCATCGCCGGACAGGCGGGGGTAGCCGGACATCTTAACATCGGAGACGGCGTGGTCGTTGCCGGCAAGGCGGGAGTTACCAAATCTGTCCCCGCCGGAGGCGTTGTTTACGGTTTTCCGGCCAAGCCGCATGAAACGGCTTTAAAGATAAGCGCCTGCGTGCAGAACCTGCCCCGGCTTTACCAAGATTTAAAAGAATTAAAAAAGAAGATAGAGGAATTAGAAAAAAGACTGACCAATGGATAAGCAAAAGACGATAGCCAGGGAATTCAGTTTGTCGGGCCTGGGGCTGCATACGGCAAATAAAGTGAATATCACTTTTAAGCCGGCAGAGATAGATAGCGGTATCAGTTTTATCCGCCTGGACCTCCCCGGTAGGCCGGTGATAAAGGCCAATGTGGATTCCCTTATGTCCGGCGTGCGCGCGCCGCGGCGCACCTCTATCGGTTCTAGTAATGCGCAAGCACAGACCATTGAGCACCTGATGGCGGTCCTCTCCGGATTGGGAATAGATAACCTGAATATTGAAATGGATAATGAAGAGGTCCCGGGTTTAGACGGCAGCGGTCTGAATTTCCTGGAGATGTTAAATAAGGTAGGATTAAAGGAGCAGGATAAACAGCGGCAGTATTTTGTGATTAAAGAGCCGATTTTTGTGGAAGAGGAAGGTTCCAGTATTGTGGTTCTGCCTTCAGCGGAATTTAAGATTTCTTATACTTTAAATTATAATCATCCAATTCTAAAGGCGCAGTTCCTGGAGATAGACGTTCTGTCAGAGAGCTTTCGTAAAGAAATAGCTTCTGCTCGGACTTTCTGTCTGGAAGAAGAAGCGATGAGCCTGCAGCATCAGGGTTTTGGCCGCGGCGCCAATTATGACAATACCCTGGTGGTGGGTAAGTCCGGTGTTATAAAGAATGAACTGCGTTATCCGGATGAATTCGTGCGGCATAAGATCCTGGACCTGATGGGGGATTTGTATCTCTTGGGCCAGCCGATCAAGGGGCGGATTATCGCCATCAAGAGCGGGCATTCTCTGAACCTGAAATTGGTGCAGAAGATAGCGCAGCAGAGAAAGAGATATTCCCTGGGTGGAATAAACGCAGGCCCTGGTTCTTCTTCTATCCAGGGCGGGGAGTTGAACAGGGAAGAGATTATGAAGATACTGCCGCACCGCGATCCATTCTTATTCGTGGATAAGATCATTCATCTGGAAGAGGGCAAACGCGCTACCGGCATTAAAATATTGACCAAAGACGATTATTTCTTTAAAGGGCATTTTCCGGGGAGGCCGGTGATGCCGGGGGTTTTAATGGTAGAGGCGATGGCACAGGTAGGCGGGATAATGATGCTTGCCGCCACAAATAACCGCGGCAAGATCGCGTTCTTTATGGCGGCTAATAATATCAAATTTAGAAAGACAGTCCTGCCCGGAGACCAGTTAGTGCTTGATGTCGTGGCTGGAAAATTAAGGTCAAGGACCGGCCAGGTGCACGCCGAGGCATTTGTGGACGGGAAGTTAGTGGCGGAAGCGGATCTTATGTTCGCCATGGCTGATTCTTAAAAAATATGCAAATACACCCCAGCGCGATAATCTCTAAAAAAGCAAAGTTAGGCGAAGATATTATTGTCGGCCCTTATGCCATTATCGGGGATGATGTGGTTATAGGAGGCGGCGCAAAGATCCACTCTCACTGTGTCATTGAAGGCGATACAACTATCGGCTCAGGATGCGAGATTTTTACCGGAGCGATAGTGGGGAGCCGCCCGCAGGACTTAAAATACAAGGGAGAGAAAGTATACCTTAAGATAGGCGATAATAATATTATCCGCGAATACTGCACCTTTAATCCCGCGACCGAAGACGGGGCAAAGACGGTAGTCGGTAACGGTAATCTTTTTATGGCGTATTCTCATGTCGCCCATGACTGTGTAGTGGGGAATAACTGCGTGATTGCTAATAATGGCACGCTTGCCGGACATGTCACTGTGGAAGACAGGGCAGTGATAGGGGGGCTGGTGGCCATACACCAATTTGTGCGGGTGGGTAAACTTTCCATTATCGGAGGGTGCTCCAAGGTAGTGCAAGATATTCCTCCGTATTCTACCTGCGATGGGCATCCCGCGCGCGTATATGGCCTGAACCTGGTCGGCCTAAGGCGAGAAAAGATCTCCAAGGAATCCATAAAGGCCTTGGACCAAGCCTTCAGAATAATCTTCAACTCCGGCCTTTCTCCAAAACACGCCTTAGAGCAGATAGGCAAAGGGCTACTTAGTAATCCGGAAGTCTCCTACCTGCTAAACTTTATTAAAAAATCAGAACGCGGCCTGGCACATTCCTGCCGCGCCTAAAAAGATGAATAAGATAGGTTTGATCGCCGGCAACAGGCAATTCCCGCTTTTATTTTCCGCCGCGGCGAAAAAGAATAATTATTATGTTGTGGCCATAGCCATTAAGGGAGATACTTCCACCTGGATCAGCCGCTATGCCGATAAGGTTTATTGGCTGGGCTTGAGGGAATTCGGGCGGATCTTTGATATCTTTAAGCAGGAGGGCATAACCAAGGTTATCATGGCCGGCCAGATCAGCCCGCGCCGGCTCTTTAGCAGGGAAGTAGAGGCAGACAGCCAGCTCAAGGGTCTCCTGGACAGCCTGAAAGATAAGAAGGCCGATACGATCTTCGGGGCCATCGCCGGAAAATTAAAGGATAATGGCCTGGAGTTAATGGACTCCACTATTTTCATCAAAGACCTCCTGCCCTCTAAAGGCGTGCTGACTGAACTTGAGCCGCCCCCGGAGCTCTGGCAGGATGTTAATTTTGGCCTGGAATTGGCTAAGGCAGTAGCCGGCCTGGATATCGGCCAAAGTGTAGCGGTTAAAGATAAGGCAGTGGTGGCGGT
>JAQTUD010000052.1 GCA_028710405.1 Candidatus Omnitrophota bacterium | reverse complement strand
TATTTTGCTTTATTGCCTTGTGGCATCCCTGGTCCCAATGTGGATTTTATTGCAGCCCAGGGGGTATTTGGGCGGATGGTTTTTGTATTTGGTTATTTTCATCGGATTGATCGGGGCTTTATTGGGCGGTTTTAAGATAGAGTATCCGGCTTTTAATCTGGCCGGATTATACGGCGCGGTAAATCATAAGCTGATCTTCCCCTTGCTATTTATTACTATCGCCTGCGGCGCCTGTTCGGGGTTCCACGGCATAGTCAGCTCAGGCACGACTTCAAAACAAGTATGCCGCTATAAAGACAGCCTGCCGATCGGCTATGGTGCTATGTTGTTGGAAGGGTTAGTGGCGGTCCTGGCTGTGGCAACTGTGATGATGTTGTCTCCGGGCCCGGAGGTTTTAAAATCCGACCCTAATTTGATCTATGCCCAGGGCATTGCCCGCTACCTTGGCCTGTTACGCGTAGATTACGGGTTGGCTTTAGCGTTCGCGCTTCTGGCTTTTTCTACTTTTGTCTACGACACCCTGGATGTCTGCACCCGGCTGGCACGCTATATTTTTCAGGAATTAACCGGCTGGCAATCAAGGGGAGGCGCCTTCCTGGCTGTCCTTATCAGCCTGGCTATCCCCTTTATTTTTCTTATGTCTACGAAAGAGAAGGGTTACCTGGTAGCCTGGCCGATCTTTGGCACCAGTAATCAATTGCTGGCCAGCCTTATCTTGCTGGTAATTTCAGTGTGGCTGGTTAAGTCCGGGAAGAACCCCGTTTATACTATTGTCCCGATGTTATTTATGTTAGTTATGACTACTTGGTCGTTGGTCAACTTAATTACTCCCTTTATAATATCTCTTTTGCATTTAAGCAGCGCAAAAATAGCTGCCGATATCATAATTTCCGGTATCTGCGGGAGCATGCTTTTGGCGTTAACTTTTCTCCTGCTTCGGGAGGCAATAAAGGCCCTGGTTTTGGGCAGGCGTTCTCCCCATTTGCCTTGACGCTCTCGGCGAGCTGGAGTATAATTTATGCACTATGATCTTAGGAGTGCATGTTTCCGGAGTAGATAAGCTTTACCAGACGCTGGATGTGGCGCATGAATTAGGGTGCGATACCCTGCAGTTCTTCTCCCGCAATCCGCAACAGTGGCGTAAGGATTACTTAAGCTTTGAAGATGTCAAAGAGTTTATCCAGCGCCGGGAGAAGTTCAGGATCACTCCGGTTTTTATACATATACCCTACCTGATCAACCTCGCCTCTCCTGAACCCAGGCTTTACCATGCCTCTATTGACGCCTATATAGAAGATATCCTGGAAGGCGAGGTGCTCAAAGTAGATTATATTGTTACCCATATGGGCAGCCATAAGGAGACCTCAGAAGAAGCGGGGATAAAGCGGCTGATTGAGGCGCTCAATACCATCTTGGATAAAACCAAGGCTGCTAAGGTAGGCATACTCCTGGAGAATACCTCCGGTGCCGGTTCCTGGCTGGGTTACAAATTCATCCACCAGAAACAGATACTCGCCGGGATAAAAGATAAAAAACGCGTGGGCTTATGCCTGGATACCGCCCACGCCTATCTGGCCGGATATGATATCTCTACCAAGAAAGGCCTGGAGGCGATGCTGGCTGAGATAGACAAGACAGTGGGGCTAGAGTTAATTAAACTTATCCATCTCAATGACGCCAAAGGCAAGCTGGGCTCACATCATGACCGCCACGACCATATAGGTAAAGGAAGTATTGGAGTAGAGGGGATGCGTAATATCATCAACCGCCCTGAATTTAAAGATACACCTTTTATATTAGAGACACCTAAAGACAGCATAGAGGATGACGCCAGGAATCTAAAGACTGTGCGCAGCTTACGTAAGGACTAGATCTATGTATTCTTTTAAAGAAATTGAAGCCAAGTGGCAAAAATATTGGGAAGAGAAGAGGATCTTCCAGGCAAAGCCTGACTCTGTCCGGAAGAAATATTATCTCTTAGAGATGTTCCCGTATCCCTCCGGTAAGATCCATATGGGGCACGTCAGGAATTATACTATCGGAGATGTGGCCGCGCGTTTTAAAATGATGCAGGGTTATAATGTATTGCATCCCATGGGTTTTGACGCTTTTGGCCAGCCAGCCGAGAACGCCGCGATCAAGAATAAGACCAAGCCCGATATCTGGACGCATAAATGTATTGAATGGATGGAAATAGAATTAAAGAAGATGGGTTTCTCTTATGATTGGGGGAGAGAAGTCTCTACCTGTGACAGCAGTTATTATAAGTGGAACCAGTGGATATTTTTAAAGATGCTGGAGCGCGGCCTGGCTTACAAGAAGGCCTCCAGCGTCAACTGGTGCCCATCCTGTCAGACCACGCTGGCCAATGAAGAGGTCGTAGAGGGCGGATGTTGGCGCTGCCATGCTAAGGTAGAGCAGCGGGACCTGGAGCAGTGGTTCTTAAATATCACCGCCTATAAGGAGCGCCTGCTCCAAGATTTAAGCCAACTTACGCACTGGCCGCCAAGGGTCTTGAGTATGCAGTCCAACTGGATAGGCAGGAGCCAGGGGGTAGTGATATATTTTCGCCTCAAAGATACCGACGAGAGGATCCCGGTTTTTACTACCCGCGCGGATACCATCTTTGGCGCCACCTATATTATCCTTGCCCCGGAGCATCCCCAGGTGCGCCAGATGATTAAAGGCAGGCCCCAGGAGAAAGAGGCCTTAAAATTCATAGATAAAGTTGCCAGGGAGAGTAAAGTAATACGTTCTTCTTCGGATGTAAAGAAAGAAGGCGTTTTTACCGGAAGTTATGCCGTCAACCCGGTGAATAATGAGACTATCCCTATCTGGATAGCGGATTATGTTTTAATGGAATACGGCACCGGCGCGATAATGGCCGTACCGACCCATGACCAGAGAGATTTCTTATTTGCTAAAGAACACGGCTTACCGATGCGTATTGTTATTCAAGCCGTAGGCCATCGGCCATCGGCCATCGACCAAATTACTGAGGCATACGAAGGTGACGGCGTTCAGGTTAATTCCGTGCAATTTGACGGCCTGCCTAATCAGGAAGCCAAAGCAAAGATCGCGGAGTGGATGGAAAAGACCGGCATCGGTAAAGTGGAAACTCACTGGCGCCTGCGTGATTGGCTGGTCTCCCGTCAGCGTTACTGGGGGACTCCTATTCCGGTGATATATTGCAAGAAGTGTGGTATAGTCCCTGTGCCTTACCAGGATTTGCCCGTAGAACTCCCCGTTGATGCGCCCTTTACCGGCGAGGGAGGGAGCCCATTAAATAAAGTCAAAGAGTTTGTGGAAACAGCTTGCCCTAAATGCCGCGGGCCTGCCCGTCGGGAGACCGACACCATGGCTACCTTCTTTGATTCCTCCTGGTATTTTTTAAGGTTCTGTTCTCCGCAATTTAGCCCCGCGCCCTTTGATCAAACCCAGGCAAAGTACTGGATGACTGTTGACCAGTATATCGGCGGAATAGAACACGCCATCCTGCATTTGTTATATTCACGCTTCTTCACCAAGTTTTTTAAAGACCTGGGGATGGTGGATTCTGACGAGCCTTTTGCCCGCCTGCTTACTCAGGGGATGGTCCTAAAGGACGGGGAGGTAATGTCTAAATCCCGCGGTAATATCGTGGACCCGGATTCCATTATCAGTAAATACGGCGCGGATACCTTGAGGTTATTCATTCTTTTTGCCGCCCCGCCGGAGGTGGAGCTGGAGTGGGATGACCGGGGGATAGAAGGGGCCTTTAAATTTTTGAACCGGGTCTGGAGGATCCAGGAGAACTTAAAAGATAAGGCTGATCCGGAAGTCATCCGGTTCTTGCATAAGACCATAAAAAGAGTCAGCCAGGACTTTACTGATTTTAAATTTAATACCGCTATCGCCGCGCTGATGGAGCTGACCAATGTTATTTATCAATCGGGGGCGGATAAAGAAGTTTACGCTAATCTGATCATGATGATCAGCCCCATTGCCCCGCATTTTGCCGAAGAATTATGGCAGATTCTTGGGGCTAAAGAGAGTATCACCGGCGCCTCTTGGCCGGAATACGACCCTGCTATGTTGGTAGAGGATACCGTGACTGTTGTCATACAGATTAATGGTAAGCTACGTTCCAAAATAGATGTCCCTGTTGATATATCCGAGGATAAACTCAAGGGACTCGTGCTTAGCGACGAGAAATTAAGCCCCTGGTTACAGGGTAAACCTCCCAAAAAATTCATCTACGTCCCCCAGAAGATCGTTAACATCGTAGTATAAATTTTTGTTAGATTTTACCTCTTCCTACGTCTATTAGAGTAGGAGGTGGTTTTATGTTCAGCCTTACCCCGGATGAACGTAAGGTCATTTTGTTTATTCTTGCCGCGTCTCTTGCGGGTTTAGGCATTGATTTTTCCATTAAGATCAATTCCCGCCTGCGTACCTTTGTCGTCGCGGAAACCAACATCGCCAAAATTAACATTAATCAGGCCAGTTTAGAAGACCTCATTTTTAGCCGATGCGTCAGCGCTTCCCTGGCAAGAAAGATCATCGCCCGGCGCGATACACAAGGCCGGTTTAACCGGCTCGAAGACCTAAAAGAGATAGAAGGGATAGGTCCCAAGCGTTATGAGAAGTTAGAGGGTTCTTTCTTCGCGCAATGAAAAGGCCGCTGGTGGTATTGACCATATTCTTCTGCCTGGGGATATTCGCCGGGAATGGAATAAAGGTTTACTTTCTACCGCTCTATTTTTTATCCCTGTTCTTATTTACTTTATGCGTTATGTTTTTTTCAGGTGGGCGGATCTTTAGCTTCTGCCTGCTCGGATTGGTTTTTTTATCCGGAGCGGCCAGCCTGAAAAATTCATCTGTGCTCCCTGCCTGCCATCCCCTAAAGCTAGCGCGTTACAGTAATGATTATAGCGTAAAAGGTGTGGTGCTTAGTAAGCCCCAGCCAAAGAATGATAGCGTGTCGTTTTTGTTCAAGGCGCAGGAGGCCAGGGCTGGCCGACGTGGATATAAATGCTGCGGGAATATCTTGGTATATCTACCTAAGAGGCACCAGCCGCGTTATGGAGAAGAGCTGATTTTAAAGGGCAACCTTTCCCGGCCGCGCACTTTCACAGCAAGGAGAGCGCAAATATGTCCTCCTATCCTGCGGGCAAGATTCAGCACGCGCCTGGCAATAAACGAAGGTTACTTTTTAAAGAAGTTTTCCTTCTGGGCAGAGGAGAAGATGCAAGGGGTGATATCAAAAAACATCAGCGGCTTGCCTGCCGCTATTCTTTCGGCGATGGTCCTGGGTGAGAAAAAAGATATCCCCGCCTCTATCAATATCTCTATGATGAAGAGCGGGACGGTGCATATCCTGGTAGTCAGCGGTTTTAACGTGGGGATAGCCGCTTTTATCGTAAATCTCCTGCTTAAATTGATCAGGGTACCCCGTAAATTACGCTTCTGCCTGGTAATCTTCTCTGTGGTAATCTATTGTTTATTGACCGGCGCTTCTAACCCGGTATTACGCGCCACGGTAATGTCGGTGGTCTTTCTGCTCGCCCTTTTATTCCAGCGGGAGGCGGATATTTATAATTCCTGCGCCCTTGCCGCGCTATTCATACTATTGTTTAGCCCGCGGCAATTATTTGATCCCGGCTTTCAGCTTTCCTTTGTCAGCGTTATCTCCATAATATATCTTTATCCCAGGATAAAAACGCTTCTCTGCGCCACCTCTATAAAGATAAGTTGTATCAGGGTTTTAATAGATGGAGGGTTGGTTTCCTTATCCGCCTGGCTCGGCACAATGGGGATCGTCGCATATTATTTCCGCATCTTATCCCCGGTTACCGTGCTGGCAAACATACTTATCGTCCCTTTGGCTACCCTGATTACTTTATGCGGTTTCAGCCTGGTGATCGTAGGCCTGATCATCCCGCCCTTGAGCCCTCCCCTTGCCTGCCTCTGCAGCCTGCTGGTTATGCTTCTGCTGAAGATCAATATCTTTATGACCAGCCTTCCTTTGGCCTATTTTTACCTCTCTTAACTAAAGTTGACAAAAACTGTCAACTGTGTTAAATTCTAAATTTATGAAGCAAAAGCATTATTGTCCTGCTTTTTATTCCTCTTTTTGGCCCTGCCGAAGGCATATTCGCACAATAATTATATCTATGTTTATCTTGCTTAGTTTAGGGATAGCGTTATTCTGCATTTTCTTTGACGAAGCAGTATTGGTAAGAAAAGGCGCTATCTTCCATCTTGTCCGCGATGATAAGGTTGTGGTATTGACCTTTGATGACGGGCCATCTCCTGTTTGGACCCCTAAGATACTTGACCAGCTCAAGAAGGCCGGCGTTAAGGCGACTTTTTTTATGCTCGGGGAACATGTTCTGGAGTATCCTGAAGTTGCCAGGCGCGTAGCCGATGAAGGG
>JAQTUD010000006.1:10891-28112 GCA_028710405.1 Candidatus Omnitrophota bacterium | reverse complement strand
AAAAAGTATCACGAAAAGTGCCGCGGTCAAGAGCTCCACGATCACATACCTGAAAGATATCTTCTGGTGACAGAAACGACACTTGCCTCCTAAAAGTAGATAGCTTATATAAGGGATATTATCGTAGGCATGGATCCTCTTCTTGCATTTAGGGCAGTGCGAACCTGGCCAGACCACCGATTCCCCAAGCGGCATGCGGTGGATGCAGACATTTAAGAAACTGCCGACGATTGAACCAAAAGCAAAAATTACGATTGCTCCGATCATCTTGAAAGCGCCTCCTCTAATACTTTACGCATCACTTCTACCGGCGCGGGCCTTCCCGTCCATAATTCAAAAGCCGCCGCCCCCTGATATAAAAGCATACCTAAACCGTTAGAAAATCCAGCGCCTTTAGCTTGCGCTATTTTCAGTAGTTTTGTTTGCGCGGGATTATAAATCAAATCATAGACCAAAAGATCCTCGTGAATAAATCTATCTTCTACAAGACAGGGGTCGGAATCCTGCATCCCTACCGCAGAGGCATTGACTAAAAGTTGGCTCTCTGGAATACCCAGGCAAGAAACAGAAGAAACCGGTTCAAAAACCGTATTTTTAAAATTCTTCTTCAAATGCCCTGTAAGCGCTGCGGCCCGAGGCTGGTCTATATCATAAATAGAGATCTTTTTGGGTTTCTCTTTACTTAAGAAAACAGAGATCGCTTTTGCCGCTCCACCTGCGCCGATGATGGCGATAAATTTATCTTTCGGATTAAATTTTAAATCCCGCTTGAGATGTTTAATAAACCCTTCTCCGTCAGTATTAAAACCATAGAGCCGCCCGCGGGAAGCCTTTATGGTATTTACCGCCCCGATTAATCCGGCCTCCTTTGATAATTTATCCAGGAAAGGAATGACTTTTTCCTTGTAAGGCACGGTGACGTTTAAACCGGAGATATTATTTTTTGCTAAATTTTTCAGAAAAGCGCCAAGCTCATCGGAGGCAAGCGGAAAGAGTTTGTATTCGGCGTTTATCTTAAGGGAAGCGAATGCCGCGTTGTGCATCAAAGGCGAGAGGCTATGTTTGACGGGATATCCGATTAAACCGTAGGTCTTCTTTAGGGGATTTGCCATCAAGAGGATATCTTATTGATCGCGTCCAGATATGCCTTTACTGATGCTTCTATGATGTCGGTCGAGGCGCCACGTCCGGAGAGGACTTTACCTTTTACCTCTACTTTTATGCTGACCTCTCCTAAGGCGTCTTTACCGGAGGTGACTGCCTCCACGCGGTAATCCAGAAGTTTGCCTTTAAGGCCGGCAACCTTATCTACCGCCTTGAAACAGGCATCCACCGGCCCGTCTCCCTCTGATTGCGCCGTGCAGACTTTTTTCTTATATTTTAACTTTACTTCGGCCCGCGGGGTAATATCCGTACCGGTAGAGGCCCTGACTGAAATCAGCTCATACGCCTTTTTACCTTCTCTGGTCTTCTCCTGCGCCAAAGCGATGAGGTCATCATCGTAGACTTCCTTCTTTTTATCCGCCAGGGCTTTAAAGTTACCGAAAATCTCATTGACCTTGGATTCACTCAACACAAACCCTAAGTCTTTTAATTTTTTGGCCAGGGCGTGCCTGCCGGAATGTTTACCCATCACTAATTGCGCGCCGGTGAAACCGACATCCCGCGGATCCATTATCTCGTAGGTAATACTCTTCTTTATCACCGCGTCCTGATGGATGCCGGACTCATGACGGAAGGCGTTCCTGCCTACTACCGCCTTATTCGGCGGGACAGGGAAACCGGTGAAACCGCTTACCAGCCGGGAGATACTATAAATATTCTTGGTGTTTATACCGGTAGAAAAACCTCCGAATATATCCTTGCGTGTCTTAAGCGCCATCACCACTTCTTCCAAAGAGGCGTTACCGGCGCGCTCGCCGATGCCGTTAATAGTACAATGCACCTGGCGTGCCCCGGCCAGGACCGCCGACAATGAATTAGCCGTAGCCATACCCAGATCGTCATGGCAATGGATAGAGATCACCGCTTTATTGATATTCGGGACATTCTCCAGGATATCGCTAACCAGCGAGTATACCTCCTGGGGATAGCTGTAGCCGACAGTATCAGGGATATTAATAGTAGTCGCCCCCTCTTCTATCGCGGCCTCAATGACCCGGTAAATAAAATCCCTCTCGGTGCGAGTGGCGTCTTCCGGAGAAAACTCTATATCTTTGAACATATTCCGCGCCAGGCGTGTGGACTTCCTGGCCAATTCTAGGATCTCATCTTCGGCCTTACGGAACTTATACTGCATATGTATCTTGGAAGTGGCCAAAAATAGATGTATGCGCGGATGCTTCGCTTTTTTGAGCGAATTATGCGCGGCTTCAATATCGGCATTAATGCAGCGCGCCAGGCCGCAGACAATACTACTCTTAATGCTCCGAGAGATTGTTTCCACGGCCCTGAAATCATCGGGGCTGGCAATAGGAAAACCCGCCTCAATGACATCCACGCCTAATTTTTCCAGCTGATAAGCCAGCTCCAGCTTCTGGGGGCTGGACATAGACGCCCCCGGCGCCTGTTCCCCGTCTCTTAACGTAGTATCAAATATAATAATCTTTTCCATAATAGATTAAGTCGTAGAGTTGATTTCGGTATCCGTAAAAATAAAAATTCCTTCTTTATTTTCCACTAAGATTTCAGGTGAATTAGTCGGTGCATTCGGAAAAGTGGCTTGAATTATACCATCTTCCTTCTTAGCTTCGGATACATACCGATATTCAATTCCTTCATTATATACCAAATCCAGCGCTTTTTTTGCTTCGCGCGCATCATTATAAGCGATTAATCTATCTCCTGCTTTAAATGTTATCCCCTTAAATTCGGTTTTCATGCCCGGCTTTATAACTCCTTCCAAGACGACAAATTGCAACACAAGCCCCACTCCGCTAATCATCTTTGCTTTTTGGGCTTGGATTTTTGCTGTTATCGCGCCCTCCAAGCTTGTTCCATCTGTACACCATTAGTATCTTGCCATTTACCATCCCTATATTCTAAATGAATTACAAGGCGACAACGCACATCCTGGCTGCCCCACCAGGGACAATATAGCGTATTCACCTCCTCATCAAGATACCAATCTGCAATATAATAATCCTCTGTAAATGGTGCAAATGAACGTTTCAAAATGTTCACTTTGTCAGGGACGCTACCAAAGATATCGTCTGTCTTTAATTTTGTTTCTAACGCAGAAAGCAATGCCTGCCCGATTTCTTTTAATTGTTCTTGCGTGGGATTTTCTGGCAATAGACGCTCGGGCCGTGGATATCGATTTACAACATAGCCATCTTGCGTTTGAACGGCCTCTATTCTATACAGCCATCCTATCTCCAGGCCGGATTTAGACGGGCTATGGACTCTAAATTGAAATATCCGGCCCGAGAAACTTCCCGATAAAACTTTATTGACATTTACGGTAATTATCCAATCCAGGTTCGAATTTTCCAGGGGAGAGTTTTCTATCCTGGTAACCTTGCCCAGGAAAGTCAGTTTTTTATTCTCCTTAGCCATATTTAAATTAGAGGCGCAGGCGCACAGGCAAATAGGTAATACGCTTAATATGATCCCCGCAAATATTCTTTTATAGATCATTCTACCGTCATGGTGAATTATTTCTTCATCCAAGGCATCATTTCGCGCAATTTCTTCCCCACTTCCTCTATTCTGTGCGTGTCGCCTGCCTCAAGCAGCCGGTTGAAGTTCGGACGGCCGGCTTCGTTTTCGGCGATCCACTCACGGGCAAACTTCCCGCTCTTTATCTCCTTTAATATTTTCTTCATCGTCTTGCGGGTCTTCTCGGTGATGAGCATCGGCCCGCGGGTGAGGTCACCGTAACAGGCGGTATTAGATACCCGTCGGCGCATCCCCGAAATTCCAGTTTCCTGTATAAGATCGGTAATCAATTTCAACTCATGTAAAACTTCAAAATAAGCGATCTCCGGCTGATAACCCGCTTCAATCAAAGTGTCAAAACCGGCCTTGATCAATTCCGTAACCCCGCCGCAGAGCACTGCCTGCTCACCAAAGAGATCGGTCTCAGTTTCTTCTTCAAAAGTAGTCTCAATTACTCCGGCGCGGGTGGCCCTTAATCCCTTAGCATAAGCCAAAGCGATCTTTAAGGCATCACCGGTGGCATTCTGATAAACTGCCACCAGCGACGGAACACCTTTACCTTCCTCATACATTCTTCTGACCAAAGCACCCGGGCCCTTAGGGGCGACCATAAAAACATCCACGTTCTTGGGTGGCTTTATCTGCTTAAACCTGATATTAAAGCCGTGGGAAAAACAGAGGGCTTTGCCTTTTTTTAAGTTCGGCTTGATAGATTCCAAATAGACCTTTGCCTGAACATGGTCCTGGGTCAAGATCTGGATAATATCGCCGGCCTTGGCTGCTTCATCGGCGGTAACCGGTATAAAGCCGTCCTGTTTGGCTAATTCATAATTGGGTGTCCCGGGCATCTCAGAGACTACCACACGAGCCCCGGAATCACGCAGGCACAGACTCTGTCCGCGCCCCTGGATACCATAGCCGATAATGGCGATAGTCTTATCCTTTAAAATCTCTAAATCCGCGTCGTTGTCATAGTAAATCTTAAGCATTTTGCTCCTTTCGTTTTAAAAACCTATTGCCAGCCTTCCTGTCCTGGCAAGTTCTTTAATCCCAAAATTAGCCAACTCCTCCAGAAAACCTTTGATCTGGGCCTGTTCCCCGACCATCTCAATGATCGCGGCATCTTCTTTATGCTTGATTATTTTAGCGACGTATTTATGCGTGATGGCCTCTATCTTTGCCTTATCCTTTGAAGAATAACTGACTTTGACCAGGATGAGTTCTCTATCCACATGCTCTTTCTTGGTGAAATCAACAATAGTGATGATATCAATGAGCTTATTCAGCTGTTTCTTGATCTGTTCCAGTATCTTCTCATCCTCGGCTTCCACCACGATGGTCATATAGGAAGTATCCGGATCCAGGGTTTCAGAGACCGCCAGTGATGAAATATTATAGCCGCGCGCGCTGAATAACCCGGCGATACGCGCCAACACCCCGAATTTGTTTTCTACTAAAACAGATATGGTATGTTTCATTATGCCAGCCCGCCTATAATCTTGTTTATCGCCTCACCCGCGGGAACCATCGGGAAAACATTCTCTTCTTCCTCCACGCGGAAATCAACAAAAACAGTGTTATCTATGGAGAGCGCCTTTTCGATTGCCGGGCGCACTTCTTCTTTTTTAGTCACGCTCAAACCCACCGCGCCGTAACTCTCGGCAAGCTTGACGAAATTGGGGCTGGTGATGCAGACCTGAGAATAACGCCTCTTATAGAATAGTTCCTGCCACTGCCGCACCATACCCAGGTAACCATTATTCAGTATCATTACCTTGACGTTAATCTTATTGCAGACGCAGGTGCCCAACTCCTGTATGTTCATCTGTATGGAGCCGTCACCGGCGATATCAATAACAGTCTTATCCGGACAGCCAAGCTTGGCCCCGATTGCCGCCGGGAATCCAAAACCCATTGTCCCTAACCCGCCGCTGGATATAAAGGTGCGGGGCTTGGTATATTTATACCACTGCGCCGCCCACATCTGGTTCTGGCCGACTTCGGTAGTAATAATGGCGTCACTGCCGGCAGCCTCGCAGATCTGCTCCACCACGTATTGAGGCTTGAGCTTTCCATCACCCTTATATTTTAAAGGATATTTCTTCTTCCACTCCTCCACGGTCGCAAGCCATGCCTTGGTATCGGGGACTTTCTTTATATCCTCTAATATCTGGCCGAGAATGTTCTTGGCATCACCGACAATAGGCACGTCCACCTTCACGTTCTTGCTGATGGATGCCGGGTCAATATCAATATGGATGATCTTGGCGTAAGGGGCAAAGGCATCTAACCTGCCGGTAACCCGATCATCAAAACGCGCCCCCACGGCGATGATCAGGTCGGCGTCCATAATCGCGTGGTTGGCGTAAGCGGTCCCGTGCATCCCCAACATCCCTAAAGAGAGCTCATGGCCCCCGGGAAAACCGCCGATCCCCATCAGCGTCCAAGTTAACGGCGCCTTTATCTTCTCCGCCAACCTCCTTAATTCCTCGTGCGCCCCGGAGATGATCACTCCTCCGCCGGCGTAGATGATCGGTTTCTTGGCTTGCGCGATCAATTTGACCGCTTTTTTAATCTGCCCGGGGTGGCCAAAATAAGTCGGCTTGTAACTGCGTATCTCTACTTTTTCAGGCCAGATAAATTCAGTATCCTGCATCTGGACATCCGAAGGGATATCTATGAGCACCGGGCCGGGCCGTCCGGTAGAGGCAATATAAAAGGCCTCGCGCACTATACGGCTCAGGTCTTTGACGTCTTTTACCAGGTAATTATGCTTGGTGATCGGCCGGGTGATACCGGTAACATCCGCCTCCTGAAAAGCGTCATTGCCGATCAAGAAACTCTTCACCTGCCCGGTGATCGCCACCATCGGGATTGAATCCATATAGGCATTGGCAATACCGGTAGTAAGATTGGTTGCTCCCGGGCCAGAGGTGGCCAGACAGACGCCCACTTTACCTGTGGCGCGGGCATAGCCGTCGGCAGCATGCGCGGCCCCTTGCTCGTGGCGAGTGAGGATAAACCTGATATCCGAATCATAAATCTTATCGAATATAGGCAGGACCTGCCCGCCGGGATAGCCGAACATCACTTCCACGCCTTCACGCTTTAAACTCTCTATTAATATCTGCGCCCCGGTCACTTTAAAATCGCTCCCTTATCCGCTGAGCTCACTAATTTAGAATAGCGCCCCAGGTATCCGGTCTTGATCTTGGGCGCCACCGGCTTCCAATTCTTAAATCTTGCTTCTATCTCTTGTTTGCTGAGTTTGACTTCCAATTTCCTATTCGGAATATCTATGTTGATTATATCGCCGTCTCTTAAAATTGCAATAGTCCCGCCGGCACTTGCCTCCGGAGACACATGGCCGATGCAAGGGCCCTTGGTCCCTCCGGAGAATCTTCCGTCAGTAATAAGGGCGACGGAATCGGATAACCCTAAACCCACGATCGCCGAGGTGGGCGCCAACATCTCGCGCATACCCGGGCCGCCCGCGGGGCCTTCATAACGGATCACGATACAATCGCCTTTTTTGATCTTACCGCCCATGATCGCGCTCATCGCTTCTTCTTCACGGTTAAAAACTTTGGCACGGCCGCTGAATTTCATCATCGCCTGGCTTACAGCCGCCTGCTTCACCACTGCCCCATCCACAGCAAGGTTGCCACGCAGGACCGCGATACCGCCCTGCTTATGATAAGCCTTATTTAATGGACGGATCACGTCTTCATCGACAATCGTTGCTTTCTCGGCAATATCAAATGTCTTTTGGCCGCTGACATTAAGGGTATTATTAAGTTTGGCCTTCAGGCGTTTAAGCACCGCGGGAATTCCGCCGGCAAATTCCAGGTCTTCCATATAATGCGTCCCGGCCGGTTCAATATTAGTGATGTGCGCGGTCTTACGGCTAATCTTATCAAATGTTTCTAAATCCAACTTTATACCGGCCTCACGGGCAATAGCCATCAGGTGCAGGACGGTATTGGTTGAACCTCCCAAGGCCATATCCACAAAGATCGCGTTTTCCAGAGAATCTTTAGTAATAATGCGGCGCGCGGTAATATTCTTTTTTACCAGCTCCACTATGCGTTCGCCGCTGGCCTGGGCAATGCGGCGTTTTTTGGCTGATATCGCAAGGGCCGTGCCGCAACCCGGTAAAGACATACCTATAGTCTCGGTTAAACATGCCATAGTATTGGCGGTATAGAGGCCCTGGCAGGAACCGGCGCCCGGACAAGCCTCCATTTCAAGACACTCTAATTCCTTAGCGGAGATCTGGCCTTTCTTGGCACGGGCAAGCGCTTCAAAAGTATCATGCACAAAAGCTAATTTTCTTTGCATGTAGCGCCCGGAAAGCATAGGCCCCGCGGTAACTACGATCGCCGGAATATTCAGGCGTGCCGCGCCCATAAGCATGCCGGGAGTGATCTTGTCGCAATTAGTCAATAATACAATACCATCCAACTGGTGGGCGTTACAGACCGTCTCAATACTATCGGCAACTATCTCCCTTAAACCCAGAGGATAACACATACCTAAGTGTCCCATGGCAATACCATCACAAATACCAGGGATACCAAAGAAGAACGGCGCGCCCCCGCCATAACAGATGCCGCGCTCAATAAAACGCTCCAGCTCGCGCATCCCGACATGCCCGGGGATAAGATCGGTAAAAGAAGTAGCCACGCCGATAAAAGGCCTGCCCAGGTCACGACGGCTCAAACCGGTAGCATGTAATAACGCCCGGTGCGGAACCCGCTCTAATCCCTTCTTGATCTTGTCTGAACGCATATTAATCCGCTCCTTCGCCGTCGTGGGCGACCATATCGCCTTCTTCATCGTGCTTACGCCAGATCACCCTTTTTAAGGTAATATACTTATCCACTAATTCCTTATTATTTACGGCGTTGAGTTGCTTAAAGAGAAATTCAAATTTCTCCTCAACCTCGGCGGCAATGGCATCCCGGACTGCCGCAGGCAAGCCCATAATATCTTTCTTAAACGGCCCGAGCGCTTTCTTGCGCGCGGTATAGAAAAACTGTTCGTCGCTCTGGCCCTCTTTTCTCTCACTGGCGGCGTTAGCCTTTAACCATTCGTATATCTTTTCTTTTAGGTCAGCGGGGAAGTGCTTGCTGTCATAGATCATATTCTGGAATTGCGTGGCCAGATGCACCTCCGCGGTCTGGGTTTCGGCAAACTTATGGAATGCCTCATCAGGCAGGGTCGATGCGCCATGTTGCACTGCCCCGGCAAGGCCGTATTCTTTTCTGGCAAGCTCTGAGAGCGCCTTTAAGGTGTCAAAATCCAGCTTCACCTGGGCGATAGTCCCATCAGGTAATACTATCCCACCGTGCGAAGTCCCGGTCTGGATACTTATTTTGCTGATACCGGCGCGCCCTTTGCGCAGCCTCTCTTGGTAACCTTCCATAAAGGCCCGTAAATCTTCAGGGGTAGAATTCTTACTCCCCACCTCTCCGATCTCACCTCCCACGGAAACCTCTACCCCGCGGGGTTGGATCTGGCGGATATATTGGGTGAGCTTGGCGCAAACCTCATAATTCCAATACTGCTGTTTCTTAATATCTTTTTTAGAGAGGTCCACCAGCGTGGAAGAATCAATGTCAATATTATAGAAACCCGCTTCAATAGATTCTTTGATCAGCGCCTTTAAGCCGTCCAGTTCCTTCTCGGAATTTTCCTGGAATTTCTTGGCATTAGCCTGAAAATGGTCTCCCTGGATAAAAACCGGGCCCTTATAATTTTCTTTGACCGCCGCGGCCAGGATTACCCCGGTATATTCCATGGGCGGCTGAGCGGTGTAGCCCATCTCGGATTTAGCGATCTCAAAAATAAACGCCCCGGCGTTATTTCTTTTGGCGACCCTAAAGACCGCCCTGGCCAAGTCGTAAGTCATCACCCTCAAATTCATCGCCGGCACCGTGGAACCGCTGAATTCCCCCTTGCCGCGCGCCATATAAAACTGGTGGATACTGGAAGGATAAACTCCTTTTTTATAAGCCAGATCTAAGATCTTTTTATTCAGCTGTTTCTTAACTATCGGGTCATCAGCCAAAATTAATTCAAAAGCGATTTTCTCAATATCAAGCGGTCTCCTTCCCATCACTAAACTCCTTCCTAAGTAAGAATTTTGATTAAGTTGTACAGTTTCTTTACTTCCAGGTCTTTCTTCTTTATCGCTTCCGCGAAACTCACGGATACTATCTTGCCACCGGTATAACCTACTGTTTTATCTGACTCCCCTTTAAGCAGATGATCTACCGCTTCTTTGCCTAAATTCAGCGCCATAGTGCGGCTGGCGGAGGTGGGCCGTCCTCCGCGCTGCACATGGCCTAAGACTACCGCACGGGTCTCCAGGCTAGTCATCTCAGTTATCTGGCGGGCAATATCTTCGGCCGAACCCGCGCCCTCGGCTACCACAATGATCCAGCTTGCCTTTCCCCTGAGATTACCTTCCACGATCTCATGACAGGCGGTTTCTAACTCAAACTTCTTTTCCGGAATAATTACGTCCTCGCAACCTCCGGCCAGGGCCACCTGCAGGGCGATATATCCGGATTCCCTGCCCATGACCTCTACCACAAAGATCCTTTCCATGGAAGTGGCGGTATCGCGGATATTATCAATCGCGGCCAATGCCGTATTTATAGCGGTATCGGCTCCGATAGTTATATCTATGCCGTTTACATCATTATCTATGGAAGCCGCGATCCCTATACAAGGAATATTATATTTAGTACAGAATTTATGCGCGGCGGTAAAACTACCGTTTCCGCCGATAACCACTAGCCCATCAATGGCGTTCTTCTTTACGGTCTCAAAGCCCCTCTTTTGGTTCTCCTTATTGGTGAACTCCGGGCAACGGGCAGTCTTCAAGACCGTGCCACCCTGATTGATTATACCTGAAACAAAGTGGCGGTCTAATATCCTGACTTCCTCGTTGATCAACCCCCACCAACCGCGGGAAACACCTACCACTTCTAAACCTTTATGTATCCCGCAACGCACCACCGCGCGGATAGCCGCGTTCATCCCCGGGGCATCCCCGCCGGTAGTCAGGACCGCGATCTTCTTTATTGCCATATGTTTTTTACTCTATTTACCTAACTCTTCCATGTAACCGATGATCTTCTGCAGTTCGTTACTGATATGCCTGACCTTTAGAATAGACTTCACCCTAAGAAGCAAATCCACCTTTTCTATGGGCTTAGTAAAAAAATCCATTGCCCCGGCGCTTAAACCGTTCTCCTTCTCTTGCGGGTAAGCAGTAATCATAACGATCGGTATGGACTTGGTCAGGTCATCCTCTTTCAATTTCTTGCAGACTTCTACCCCGTTTAAAAATGGCATCAGATAATCCAGTATCACCAGGTCCGGCATGGTGGTCTTTGCCAACTCAATAGCTTCTTTTCCGTCGCGAGCGCTTACGACTTCATATCCTTCCCTGGTAAGGATAGTCCTGACAATATCCTGGATCTCGGCATCATCATCAGCAACTAATATCTTCTCCATAGCCATAGCCTTTGCCCTCCGTTATAAACTTAAAACCGGTTAAGTGCCCATCTGACAATTTTCTACAACCCCTCTACCTGCATCTGACGAGGGTGTTCTACTGTATAGGTATAAGTAATTTCTTTCTTGGCCTTTGGCTCTAATTCCATCTCCCAAAGCCAAACCCCCTTTCTGTCCTTCCAGTCTTTTTCCTTAGGCTCAATGCTTACCTTATCTATCTTTATCTTAATCTGGTCATTTTCAGAAACCGGCATCGCCTCAAATAATTTTACCAGGACCTTCTTGGATTTATAATTCTCAACAGTTAACTTATAATCAAATGTTTCACGCCTGTTCGGAGACGGTATACCGGCGATTAAAGTTTCATCCACCTTCTTCTTAACCTGCTCGCGCTTTACCTTTACGTTTTCATCCGCGCCTAAATAGAGGTCAAATTCCTCCTGCGGAGCGATATTATCAATGCTGGAAGTCCCCACGAATTCGCCGTCTAAGAATATATTTACCCGGCCGGCAAGTAACTGTAATTTTTCCGCGTTAGTCACCCGGCTGCCCAAATAAGCAGAAAGTAACGCGCGGGGATAAGTAGAATATTCAAACTTGGCGTTTAATATCTGTGTGGAAACGGGTAATTTATGCTCAGCGCCATCGGACTTTATGCTGGCTTTTTTCGCAAGCTGGTAAACTACCGCAATGCCTTTTTCCGCTACGCTGGCATATCTCTGCTCGTCCTTTGTCACCTCAGGAACTTTTCTTTCGGCGGCATCAAATGCCATTGTTTGCACCCGTGCTTTCATTACCATTTGATTGTCAAACCTTTCTTCTTCCAACGGCGGCTGATACGGCCGCAAAAACCAGGGCTCTACATAAGGCATTCTCCCGCCGATTGCCGGCTTTGCCGTAGATAAAGACATCCCCACATCCTGCCAATCTTCGCCGGTAGCCTGCCGCACTATGCCGTGCGAAACCAGCTCCACCTGCGCTTTTTCAAAATTCGCCCGGGCATCGTAAAGCGGCTGCCAGGAAGCACCCCTTACCAAATAGGATACTTTAAGGCTAAAACTCTCCGGCTGCGAAAGTTCTAAATCCACTATAATTGAGCGTTTTAATTTTCTGTTCGCTCCGGAAACTTGCTCTAATTCCCGGTTTAAAACGTCTAATTTCTTCTCCAGCTCGCGCGCCTGAATTTCAGCATCCATCACTGCGCCGTAATTTTCTTTCAGCCTTAGGTCTAAAAACTTCAGCGTTTCATCCAGCT
This sequence comes from Candidatus Omnitrophota bacterium, assembly GCA_028710405.1. Taxonomy (GTDB): domain Bacteria; phylum Omnitrophota; class Gorgyraeia; order Gygaellales; family Profunditerraquicolaceae; genus JAQTUD01. The sequence goes on along the minus strand of JAQTUD010000006.1, from coordinate 15,667 downwards.
CTTTCGCCGGCGGCATTTTGGTCACTAAATCCTTGGGTATCTGCTCTCCGGAAAAAAGCCTGATTGAACCCAGAAAATCTTTTTCCTCTGAAATCAGCTCTTTGAGGTCCTGCGCTCTTCTTATCTGGTCTTCTGTTTTCTGGATCTCTTCCTTTAGTGACTTGACTTTTTCTGAGGGCGGCTCTTCTAAAAACTCTTTCTTCACCTGTGCCCCAAAAAGCTTGACTTGCGCGCCGTCCGAAGCGGAAACTCTCAGAGAATCTTCATCCACATCAGGGATAATATTGGGAAAGATCACTTTATATTCACCGGCATTTAATTTTAGCTCTGCCTGGCGACCAATCAAAGCGGAATCCGGGTAAACCGTGACCTCAACGATCCGCGAGTCTGTTTCAAGTTCAGCGGCGAAAATATAATTACCGATGCTTAATAAACAAAAGAACGGAAGCAAAGCAATTATTTTCTTCATAAGACACCTCCTTATGTCCCCATCTCCCAACTGGACAGATATTTCTTTTGTTCTGCGGTCAAGGTATCTATTCTAATCCCCATGGACTTTAACTTCAGGGCCGCGATATTATTGTCAATATCCTCGGGCACCTTATAAACATCATTCTCCAGGCTGTCATAGTGTTTGACCATATATTCAGCCCCCAGCGCCTGATTGGCAAAAGACATATCCATTACCTGCGCCGGATGGCCTTCGGCGGCAGCCAGGTTAATCAGCCGGCCTTGGCCCAATAAATATATCTTACGGCCGTCTTTAAATGTATATTCGTCGGTAAAATCGCGGATCTGTTTTTTGGCCTTGCTTAATTTTTCCAACGCCGAGATCTCCAATTCCACGTTAAAGTGCCCGGAATTAGAAACAATGGCCCTGTCCTTCATCACTGCAAAATGTTCGCCGCGGATAACGTTTATATCACCGGTAACGGTGACAAAAATATCCCCTAACTTCGCCGCGTCTTTTATCGGCATAACAGCGAAACCATCCATCGCCGCTTCCAGCGCGCGCAGGGGATTGACTTCCACGACGATGACTTTTGCCCCCAGACCCTTTGCCCGCATCGCCACACCCTTGCCGCACCAGCCATAACCGCAGACTACGAAATTTGATCCGGCGATCAATTTGTTAGTAGCACGAATGACGCCGTCAATGGTGGACTGCCCGGTGCCGTAACGGTTATCAAAAAGATACTTGGTTTGGGCGTCGTTTACCGCGATGATAGGATAACGCAGTTTCCCATCTTTGGCTAATGCCCGCAGCCTGATTACTCCGGTAGTGGTCTCTTCAGTGCCGCCGATGATATTCTCATGTTGCGCCGGCGCTAGCTGATGGATAGTGCTGACCAGGTCCGCGCCATCATCCATGGTAATATCGGGTTTTGCCGCCAATACGGATTCTATGTGCCCATAATAAGTCTTGGTATTCTCGCCCTTGATAGCGTATACACAGATCCCCAGGTTCTTCGCAAGGCTGGCGGCCACATCATCCTGGGTAGATAGAGGGTTTGAGGCGCAGACAAACACGTCCGCCCCCGCCGACTTCAAGACCTCCATCAGCACTCCTGTCTCGGTAGTAACATGCAGGCAAGCCGCGACTTTCAGCCCTTTCAGGGGCCGCTCTTTTTTAAAACGCTCGCCGATCAAGGCTAAAACCGGCATATTATTACGCGCCCATTCAATACGTAACGCGCCTTTTTTGGCTAATTTTATATCTTTAACGTCATATTTCATAAACACTCCTAAAGTTATAGACGTGCCGCGGCTTTCTTCAACGCCGCCGCTTTATTGGTGCTCTCCCAGCTAAACTCCGGTTCGGTCCTGCCGAAATGCCCATAACAGGCAGTCTTCATATAGATCGGGCGCAGAAGATCCAACTCTCTGATCATCCCTTTAGGAGTCAGATCAAAATTCTCATTTATCAATTTGGCAATGGCCGCTTCTGATAATTTTCCGGTGCCGAAAGTATCCACCATTACCGCCAATGGTTCAGCCTTACCTATTACATAGGCGATGTGCAACAGGCATCTATCCGCAAGGCCGGCAGCCACGATATTCTTAGCCACATACCTGGCCATATAGGCCGCGGAACGGTCCACCTTGGTAGGGTCTTTTCCGGAGAACGCGCCTCCGCCGGGGGCAGCCACACCGCCGTAAGTATCCACTACGATCTTTCTTCCGGTCATCCCGGTATCTGACTGTGGGCCGCCGATGACAAACTTACCGGTCTGATTAACATAATACTTGGTATCCTTATCCACCAGGCTTTTTAAAATGGGCTTGGCGACCACTTCTATTATCTCCTGACGGGCCTTCTTGGTGATCATTTCACCTGTAGGGTCTAATATCTCATCGGTGTGCTGGCAAGCCAAGACCACCGAATCCACTCTCTTAGGGTTGCCGTCGTGATATTCTACTGATACCTGAGATTTACAATCCGGCCCCAGGTATTTCAGGGTCTTATCCCTTCTTACCTGAGCCATGCGCGCGACTAATTTATGCGCAAGCATAATCGGCAAAGGCATCAACTCCGGGGTCTCGCGGCAGGCAAAACCGACCATGAACCCCTGGTCGCCAGCCCCTCCCTTATCCACGCCCTGGGCGATATCGGGTGATTGGCAATTAATGGTATTTACGATGGCGCAGGTATGATAATCAAAGCCGTATTTAGGATGCGTGTAGCCTATGCCTTCAATGATCTTGCGCGCTAACCTCTGTATATCCACGTAAGCGCTGGTAGTGATCTCTCCCCCGACGATCAATAACCCCATGGTCACGTATGTCTCGCAGGCAACTCTACCATAAGGGTCCTGCCGCAACACTTCGTCCAGCACTCCGTCGGATATCTGATCGCAGACCTTATCCGGATGCCCTTCTCCTACCGACTCTGAGGTAAAATAATACTTACGCGCCGCCATAACTTGACCGCTCCTTTCCTTTTATGAACTTACATGCTAAGCTTGCTATTCGGACAATCCCTTCTTAGCTTCATTATAAAACCTGTGGTCCCCGATATCATACCAGCGCCCGCCAAAAACAAAGCCATATACCGGGACCCTTTTTCTTAACCAATCTATATATAGGCCCGTGGCATCACGTTTATGCCGCGCACCCAGATACTCCTTGACCAGGCCGAGCCTGCGTTTAGGAAAATAATACAGGCACATCGCGATACGGGTAGATTTAGGGTTTGCCGGTTTTTCCTGAAAATCAACCACCCTCCTGCGCCTATTTAATTTGATCACCCCGTAGTGCCTGGCTTTCTCCCTGGATTTTACGTCATAAGCGCCGATCACAGGGTTATTGCCGCAAAAAGAAACAAATCCCTTAAGCCTACTGTCAAAGAAATTATCCCCGCCGATAACCAGGATATCGTCGTTAATACGCTCGCTGGAGATGGCAAATTCCATATCGCCGATAGCCCCCAGGCGGTCCTTGAGATCCTTAGTCTGGTCATCCACCAGTTTCAAGGGTTTCTTAAAACGCCTGGCCTTTGCCCATCTGCGGAAATGAGAAATAAACTTGCTGTTGGTAACGACGATTATCTGTTTTATCCGGCTTATCTCTTCTAAATCTTCTAAAATATAATCTATGATCGGCCTCTTATTTAACTCTAATAGAGGCTTGGGGAATTCTTTAGTTAAAGGATAGAGCCTGGTGGCGTATCCGGCGGCTAAAATTATAGCTTTCAATGCTTTAAAGTTATCCTTGCGCTAATTTGTTCTTTAAATAAGTAATTCTCTCTACCGGAGTAGGGTCAATGCCATAAGACAACGCCAGATAATATGAAACAAAATCGCCGATATATATCAGGGAGAACATCCTGCTTAACAAGCCTTCCCCTCTGGAGTGCACCTCTATCAACTCCACGCCCTCCTTACGGATGAGCTCGGTTGTTATCCCTATCCTCTTTGCTACGCGTGAATGCATCAGTTTATCGCAGAGCATGATCACTTTCAGGCTCTTGAATAATTTATGAGGATTCTCCCAACCCACGATCTCGTTATGGTTCATCTCGGGTAGGACATGGTGCCAGGCCAGGGCCTTGGAATTCTCCGCCAACTGCCCGCGGAACCTCACCGCGCAGACATCAAAATGCACCGAAGGAGAATATATCACTGCCAGATTATTCACTAATTTAGCGGCAATGAATTTGGAGATATTATCTTTTCCTGAGATACGGGGATTCAAATTATTATCCCTTAGGCTTTCCAGGAGCTTCATCGCTTCTCTTACCGCCGGCTCAACATCCTTGATCAGGCCGAGCCTTGCCAATAAGCATAACGGCACGATACTCAAATAACCCAGGGCGCACCTGGGAGGCAGGCCTTTGGGTATCTCTACAAAAGTGACTTTATCATTTGTAGTTAATTCTTTTAATGCCCCGCCGCTGGATACGGCGATCAAAGTGGCGCCTTTATCCCTGGCCTCTTTGTAGGCACTTAAAGTCTCCTCAGTATTCCCGGAATAACTGGATAAGAATACCAGGGACTGGCTGTCTATACATCCGGGTAATTGATATTCACGGAATACTGAGATTTGAATATTGCTCTGGAAATATAAATACGAACGCACCAGGTCTGCCCCAATGGCTGAACCCCCTAACCCGGCAAAAATGATCTTGTTAAAATCCCTCTTCTGGAATAATATACCGGAATTTTTGGCGATATCAAGCGCGGCCTGGAATTGCGTGGGAAAATCCATCAATAAGCTCAGCATATCTGACTTATCAAGCTTTTTTATGGTGCTGGCGTTAACCGCTTGTTTGGCCAT
>JAQTUD010000006.1:0-10791 GCA_028710405.1 Candidatus Omnitrophota bacterium | reverse complement strand
CCTAAGGCCTTATGCGCGAAATCCTGCGCCTGGCGCAGGCTGACTGTGCGCACCAGGTATTTTATCTCCGGTATGACCTGCGGGGGCATGCTGAAACTATCCAGCCCCAGGCCCAGGAGAAGCAAAACAAAGCTTGGGTCTCCGGACATCTCTCCGCACATCCCTATTTTTATGCCCGCGTTATGCCCGGAGTCAATGATGCTTTTAATCATCCTTAGGACTGCCGGATGCGCCGGTTCATACAAATAAGCCACTTTTTCATTGGCGCGGTCAACGGCCAGGGAATATTGGATTAAGTCATTGGTACCGATACTGAAAAAATCGGATTCTTTTGCCAGGATATCCGCGGTCATCGCCGCCGAAGGCACCTCAATCATCACCCCCACCTGGATATCCTTATTAAAAGGGATCTTTTTCTTCTTCAGTTCATCTTTTGCTTCCTCTAATATCTTATTTGCCTGCTGCAGCTCTTCTACGCCGGAGATCATCGGATACATCATCTTCAGATTGCCATGTACCGCCGCGCGCAGGATGGCGCGTAATTGTAATTTAAAGACATCCGGACGCGCCAGGCAGAACCTGATAGCGCGCCACCCCAAGAAAGGCTGCATCTCATGGGGGATCTGGAACTGGGATAAAAATTTATCTCCCCCCAAATCCAGGGTGCGGATGATCACGGGGTTGGGCTTCATTTGTTCGGCCACATACTTGTAAGCATTATAATGCTCTTCTTCGGTAGGCAGGTCCTTCCTGTTCATATAAAAAAACTCGGTACGGTAAAGTCCTATACCTTGGGCGCCGTGGAGTTTTACCGAAGGGACCTCCTCCGGAAACTCAATATTAGCGCTGATCTCAACCTGGTGTCCGTCAGAGGTCACCGCGGGCAAGTCCTTACCCGCAGAGAACCTCTTGGCCACGCCTTTAAGCTTTTCCTCCTCTTTACGGTAACTGGCTAAGGTCTCCTCATCCGGGTTAATGATCACTATTCCCATATTACCGTCAACGATGAGAATATCCCCGGTCTTTATCTTCACGTTTATCCCCTCCAGGCCCACGACCGCGGGTATCTCCAGGGATTTAGCCATGATCGCCGTATGTGAAGTCTTGCCTCCGACATCGGTGACAAAAGCGGAAACATTCTTTTTGTGCATTGCCGCGGTATCCGAAGGGGAAAGCTCATGCGCCACCACCACCACTTTTTCTTTCAGGTCTGAAAGAGACTTGCGCTCTTTACCTAAAAGATTGCGCAATATCCTCTTACCCACATCCTGGATATCGGCGGTGCGCTCTTTGAGGTATTCATCCTCGATCTTAGAGAAAACCTGTATATACTTCTTTAAGACTTCCGAAAATATATAAGCGACATTCGCCCTGTCTTTTTTCAGGCGCGAAATTACTTCCTCTATGAGCATGCGGTCCTCAAGGACCAGTAGATGCGCGTCAAAGATCTGCGCCTCCTCCTGCCCCATATCCACGCTGATCTTCTTCTGCAGCTCAATGATCTCCTTGCGCGTTTTAATCAGCGCTTCTTCAAAGAGTTGTATCTGATAAGGTATCCCGTCAGCGTTGATAGGCTCTTTAGGGATAACGAATTCCTCTTTGCCTATTTTATAAGCCGGGCCGATATTTATCCCGGAGGCCGCGGCTATGCCTTTTAGTTTTATCACTACTCTTCCTCGCTTGTTATGATTTTTTCTAATTCCGTCAGGGCGAGCTCAGCGTCATGGCCGTCCGCCTCAATTATAATGACCGTACCCTCCTCCGCGCCCAACATAAGTATCCCCATAATGGATTTACCGTTTACCTCTTCGCCGCCGCAGCGGACCGTGATGCGAGAGTCAAATTTATTCGCTACCTGCACAAAGGACGCTGCCGGACGGGCGTGCAGGCCCTGCTTATTCTTTATCACTACTTCTTTTTTCACTAAAGGCATCGCCTTATATCTCCTCCAAGAGGCCAAGGATGATCTTGGCCAGCTTGGCGTTATCATGCCTGACTACTTCCCCCTCAACCACTCCCACATCGTCCTCAATCACCCGGTAACCCATATTCTCAATCTTCTTCCTGTCGTTAACCACCAGATAAGAATTCTGCTGGGAGTAACGTTGAAGTGTCTGGCGGGCGATATCCGAAGTATTGACCACCGCATAATCCAGGATGCGCGGATGGCTGTGACTTACCAGGACCCTGACATGCTCTGCGGCGCTGTAACCACCGGTTTCCCCCGGCTGGGTCATCACGTTACAAACATAGACCTTTATCGCCCCGGAAGCGGCTATAGCATCGTTAATCTCTTTAACTAATAAATTCGGTATGATGCTGGTATATAAAGACCCCGGGCCAAGGATAATTACCTGCGCTTCCTCGATCGCCTTAAGGGCGTCAGGGGTCGCCTGTGAACCGGACGGTTCTAGGTAAACTTTATTTATCGGCCTGTCTACCCTGGGTATCTTATCTTCCCCGATAGTTATTGAGCCATCCACAAACTGCGCCACCAGCTGTACATTATTTAAAGTTGAGGGAATAACCTGGCCCCTTAAAGCCAAAACCTTGCTGGTCTCCTTGACTGCTTTTTCAAAGTCGCCGGTAAGCCTGGTCATCACGGTAATAAAAAGGTTGCCGAAACTATGGCCTTTGAACTCCGAGCTTTCATCAAACCTGAACTGAAAAAGGTCGCGCATAAGAGCGGGCGCGTCCGCCAACGCCACCAGGCAGTTCCGGATATCTCCCGGAGGCAGGATATCAAACTGCTGCCTCAGGCGCCCGGAAGAACCCCCGTCATCGGCCACCGTGACTATGGCGGTAATATTAGAGGTATATTCTTTCAGGCCGGATAATAATACGGATAGGCCGGTCCCCCCTCCCACGGTAACCAGGCGGGGCCCACGGCTCAGGTGCTTCTTCTGGAAGAGCATATCCACCAGCTCCCCGTTCCCTGAGGCGGGCATAAACAAGGCGATGAAAGAACGCATCATCCTTTTGATACCGAGTATCAAAATTATAATTCCGGAGATGATAATCACCGCGTCCAACACCTGCATCAGCCAGTGTTCTTCGCTGCGCAGGTATCCGGTACCGGCGACAACCAGGAGCACGCCGAAAGCGCTTAAGCCTATCCAGCGCTTTATGCCTATCCCCGGGTAGAGCCATTTGAATGCCCCCTGGACCCTGTTCTTTATCATCTAAATCTTTTTGGCGTCCTCGTCAGCCATTATTTTTATCACCGCTTTTTCGTCGATGCTGGCGCGCAAGGTATCGCGGAAATATTTATCTTTGAGCAGGCGAGAAATCCTCGCCAGTGCTTTTAGGTGCGGGCCGGCGGAATCCTGAGGGGCAAGCAGTAAAAAGAAAATGTGGGCTAATTCTCCGTCTAGAGAATCGAAATCCACGCCTCTCTTAGAGATACCGAAGGCAGCGACTAATTTACTCACGGAATCGGATTTGGCGTGTGGAATGGCTATGCCCTGGCCGATAGCCGTTGAACCTAAGGCCTCTCTGGCCATCAGGGCGTCAATAAGTTTATTGCGGTGGCGCTTCTCAATATCCCCGGCGTTGATCAGGGAATCTACTAATTCCTTAATCACTTCTTCTTTCTTTGTGGATTTGATATCCATTACGATCGCCTTCTTCGACAAAAAATCAGTGATCTGCATTACTTTCTCCTTTGTTAGAGTAATATATAAGATACCTAGATTGTTTTCTTCCGTGATTGGTACCGGATCACATTGATCCGGCATCCATTTTTTGTTATCTCTTTTGCCGTGAATGGCGCCGAAACACATTGTTTCGGCATCCAATTTCTGTTCCATTAATGGAACAGAAATTGGAGCGGGAGACGGGATTCGAACCCGCGACATTAACCTTGGCAAGGTTACGCTCTACCAACTGAGCCACTCCCGCATATTGGAAACTGTTTCCAACTCAATCGGGACACTGTCCCCGTGTACGCTTATCCATTCTGTACTACTGGGCGGAAGAGGATTTGAACCTCCAAGGGTTTCCCCAGCAGCTCCTAAGGCTGCCGTGTCTGCCAATTGCACCATCCGCCCGCAAACCCCTTGCCGCCTGAAGTTTCGTAAAAATTTTTTGAGCCTCCCGCGACTCGAACGCGGCACAGCCATCTTAAAAGGATGGTGCTCTACCGGATGAGCTAGAGGCCCAAATCTAGAATTCCAATACTTCTTTTTCCTTACCCTTGAGCAACTCGTCTATCTTGGCGATATATTTATCCACGTGTTTCTGTAATTCGTCTATGCCCCTGAACTTATCATCTTCAGAGATCAGCTTATCCTTCTCCAGTTTCTCCAGCGCCTCTTTGGCGTCGCGCCTGATAGTACGCAGAGAAACCCTTCCTTCTTCGCTCATCTTATGGATAACCTTTGCCAGTTCCTGGCGGCGCTCTTTGGAGAGCTGCGGAAGCGACAAACGGATCAACTTACCGTCATTGGAAGGAGTGATGCCCAAGTTTGATTTCATGATTGTCTTTTCTATTTCGGCGATCGCCGAAACATCCCAGGGCTGGATAACGATCAAATGCACGTCAGGCACGGATATGGAAGCCAACTGCTTCAAGAGTGTCGGCGTCCCGTAATAATCAACATGCATGCCCTCCACAAGCGAGGGGCTGGCGCGGCCGGTCCTGATTTCGGAAAATTCCCTGGTCATAGACTCGCAGGCCTTCTTCATTTTTTCTTCGGTAGCGTGTAAGACTTCCTTGGTAGTCATTCTAGCACCCTCCGTTTTTAACTGACAATAGTGCCGATCTTTTCGCCCAGGACCACGCGCCTGATATTACCCTGGACATTCAGGTTAAAGACTACGATGGGCAATTTATTATCCATGCACAGGCTAACCGCAGTGGCATCCATGACCTTAAGACCCTTCTTTAATACGTCCAGATATTTTAATCTTTGGAATTTTTTCGCGCCCTTGACCTTCAGGGGATCTGCGGAATAAACCCCGTCTACTTTAGTGGCCTTGAGTATAGCATCCGCGTGTATCTCCATCGCCCGCAGGGCAGCGGCGGTATCGGTGGTAAAATAAGGATTGCCCGTGCCGGCCACGAATATCACTACCCGCCCCTTCTCTAAATGCCGTATTGCCTTCCTGCGGATATATGGCTCTGCCACGCGCTGGATCTCAATCGCGGTCATCAGACGCGTCGGCACCCTCATCTTCTCCAATACATCCTGCAGGGCCAGGCCATTGATCACCGTGGCCAACATCCCCATATAGTCTGCCACCGAACGGTCCATATCCAGACCGCGGGAAGCAGTATTCTCCTGGCCGCGGAAAATATTACCCGCCCCCAGGACTATCGCCACATCAATATTTAAGGTCCTTAATTCTTTTATCTGGCGGGAGATAGATTCCAAAACTGGCTGGTCAATGCCGTGGGCCTTCCTGCCCTGCAACGCCTCGCCGCTTAACTTTAAGACAATCCTTTTATAAACCGCTTTTGCCATTTATCGGCCGATCTGATAACGCGTGAATCTCCTGACAATAATATTCTCGCCGATCTTAGAGATCAAACTGCCTAAATAATCATTAATCGTAACGCTGGCGTCCTTGACAAAAACCTGGTTCATAAGGCAATTATTCTTGATAAACTCCTCTTTGTTCTCTTCTTGTTCAAGGATATCAGCGGGTATATCTTCCTTTTTCACATAGCGCGGGTTGGAAGCCGCTATCTGCATGCATAGATCCTTGGCGAACTGGGCGAATTCGCTATTACGCGCCGCGAAATCCGTCTCGCAGTCAACTTCCAGCAATACCCCGATCTTGTTGCCAAAGTGGATATAAGATTCTATCCTGCCCTCCTTGGCGACCCTGTCTTGCTTGGTCTGGGCGATCTCTAATCCACGTTTACGCAACAGCGCGGCGGCCTTATTCAGGTCCCCTGCCGATTCCTCCAATGCCTTACGGCACTGCGCGATACTGGCGCTGGTGGCATCTCTTAATTCTTTAATTAGATTAACCGGTATTTTAGTCTTCATCACTTCTTCTTTGCCCTGCCTTTCTCTGCCTGTACCTGCCTTATTCCTTTAACCGCCTTGGACTCATCCTCGGGCGGGGTTATCTCTTCCACTATCTCTCCGATCTCCTTTATCTTCTCTTCTTCCTCAGGTAAAACTACGGGCTCTTCCGCCAAAACTTCCTTTTTAAGCGCGACCCCTTCCTGAGAAAGATAGGAAAGGAATTTCTTCCTCCCCTCAATGATAGTATCCGCCATAATCGTGGCTATCGTGCTTATGGATTTGGTGGCATCGTCGTTACCGGCTATAGGATAAGCGATCGCGTCCGGATTGGAATTGGTATCTATAAGGCCGATGATCGGTATGTTAAGCCTGTTGGCCTCTCTTACCGCGGTCTCTTCCTTCTTGGTATCCACGACAAACATGGCCTTGGGCATGCGCTCCATCGGGACGATACCGGAAAAATTCTTTTTTAACTTAGTCAACTCTTTCTCCATGCGCGCGACTTCCTTCTTGGTGAATTTGGCAAAAGTCCCGTCCTCGCGCATAGTCTCTATCTCCTTAAGGCGGTTTATGCTCTTCTTTATGGTAGCAAAATTAGTCAAAAGTCCGCCCGGCCAGCGCTCGGTAACATAATACATCCCGCAGCGCAATGCCTCGCGCAGAACCACTTCCTGCGCCTGCTTTTTAGTCCCCACAAAGAGGACAAATTCCCCCTTAGAGGATATATCCATAAGGAAATCGCGGGCGCGATTAATACACTCTTCTGTCTTCTCCAGGTCAATAATATAGATACCGGACCTGGCTCCAAAAATGAACTTTTTCATCTTGGGGTTCCAGCGCTTAGTCTGATGCCCAAAATGCACTCCTGCTTCCAAAAGCTGCTTGATCAGTTCTGATGGCACTTTCTTAACCCTCCTAGTATGTTATTGTTTTTCTACTCTCCTACTTCTTCCATCCACACAAAATTAGTTTTATAGTATATCATAAACCTGATACCTTGCAACTATTTTCCTGTACTTTCCTGCATCTGGTAAAGCCGTTTATACAACCCTTCTTGGCCCAGAAGCTCGCTGTGGCTGCCCTGTTCTGCAATTCTACCCTTATTCAGGACAATAATACGCCCCGCCCCCCTGACGGTAGAGAGCCGGTGGGCGATAACGAAAACCGTACGCCCCTGGACCAGCCTATCCAGGGCCTCCTGGACCAGGCGCTCTGACTGCGAATCAAGCTGGGAAGTGGCCTCATCCAAGATCAATATGGGCGGATTCTTCAAGAGCGCCCGGGCGATAGCGATCCTCTGGCGCTCCCCTCCGGAGAGCTTGATGCCTCTGTCAGCAATGACCGTATCGTAACCGGCCGGGAAATTCCGGATAAAATCATGGGCATGCGCCTGCGCGGCCGCCTGCTCAATCTCTTTATCTGTGGCATCCGGCTTGCCGTAGGCGATATTTGCCCGGATAGTATCGTTAAAAAGGATAGTCTCCTGGGTCACGATACCGATAAGATTACGTAAGGATCTCAGGGTAACCTTCTTTATGTCTACGCCGTCAATCAATATCCTACCCTTTTGGGGGTCATAAAAACGCGGTATCAGGTCCAAAAGTGTAGTTTTGCCTACCCCGCTGGGGCCGACTACCGCTAGCATTTGCCCTTTATTTACTTCCAGGCTTATTCCTTCCAAGATCTCATTATCTCCGTAGCTAAAGCAGATATTTTCAAAGGATATTTTCTCTTTGAAGGCGGATAATTCTTGCGCCTCCGCTTCCTCTTGCACGCTGGGCTTGGCATCCAGAACTTCGTAGATCCTGCTGCTGGCCGCGACTGCCTGCTCCATTATGGAATTAACCTGGCTTAATTTCTTGAACGGCCGGATCAAAGAAAGTAAAGCAGCCATAAAAAGAGTAAATACACCGAAAGAAAGCGTGGATTCTATGACCTGCCTGCCGCTGTAATAGATCACAAAGAGCGCCACGGCGATACCGATAAGTTCGGTAGTGATGCTTAGAATGATCATCCTTTTAATGGATTTCATCGCCAGCTTGTAATAATCCTGGTTCTGCCCCTTGAATTTCCCGGCCTCCCTCTCTTCGGCGCAGAAGGCGCGCACGATCCTGGCCCCAATAAAAGTCTCAACCAGCAGGGAATTGATATCCGCCATCTTCTCCTGGGACCTCCTGCTTAATTTACGCAATACCTTGCCCACGGCTATCATCGGAACCGATACCATAGGCAAGACCACTATAGAGATCAACGCCAGGCGCCAGTTGATAAAGAAAGTCAGGACGGCAAAGGATAATACCTGAAAGGATTCATAGACCAGGTCGGTAAGCGCGTAAGATACGGCATTTTCTATTAATTTGACGTCGTTGGTCACCCGAGATACCAATTCCCCGCTCCTCTTCCGGGTAAAATAGTCCAGGGAGAGAAACTGCAATTTTTCATAGATCAAATTCCTGACATCGCGGATGACCTTCTGCCCCACATCCGCCATAATATAGGAATGCAGGAATTCAAAGACCGCCCGGATAACCAGGGCAACCGGCATAATGACTAAGAGTAGGTATAAGACCTTAAGCGGCGTTAACCCATTCAAATAACTTAAGATATTCTCCAGGAATAAAGGGAATTTATTACCGGCAAAGACGATGGGCTTATTGGTGAATACCCGGTCGATCACCGGGACGATGGCGCTCAGGCGGAAGATATCTAATATGGTAACAATAGCCATAAACAGGCCGGAGAGCGCAAGCAGGCCGTAATATGGCCGGGCAAACCTGAATAATTTACGATAATCCTTCATTTTCCCCTTTTTTAGCCTTTAAATTTATGTGAATTAGTAATATAACACATAAAATACCTTTTGTCGAGATTTTAGTGGGATTTTTAGCAGGATTTTTATGGGGATCATCCGAATAGGGCTATTCGGCCACAATAAACAGAAAAGGCGTCCAGTTGTCTACTGACGCCTTTTCTGTGTCCTGACTCTACAGCAGTGTTTCTACCGCTTGTATTGTCTACACCTAAAGTATACACCATTCCTACGCGTTGTCAACGGTTATTATCCTGAATCATGCCGGATTTTTCTTTGGCTGCGTCCTACATTTCTTCTTCTACCTTTTTAATATATTTTTCCGGGTCTTTCTTGAATTCGTCAATGCACATCGCACAACAGAAATTGTATATCTTTCCTTTATATTCATAAGTCGCCTTTGTCTTTTCATCAATCTTTAGGCCAGTAACCGGACACATCTTATTGCCAACGTCTTGCGGTTTTGACGCATCAACCCCTGTTTTTGTAGCTTCAGAAACATTCTGCGCCTTGACTGCCTGGGCGCTTGCCATAAATAAAACACCTGATACTATTACGACAAATAATATTTTTTTCATCAGACCCCTCTATTGTTTAATGTCTTTGCAGCTCCGGGATCGGTAATTTGCTCACATCCACTGTCCCGTATTTCATTTCATAACGCCATTTCCAAATTGAGTATATCGGCGGATACACGAGTAATTCCAGGATGAAACTGGTAAACACCCCACCAATCATGGGTGCTGCAATACGCTTCATCATATCCGCTCCCGCGCCCATGGAATACATAATGGGAATCAGGCCCATAAACATTGCCATTACCGTCATCATCTTGGGCCGGATGCGCTTGACCGCCCCATGGATGATAGCATCCTTCAGGTCTTCATAAGTCTTCATTTTCCCTTCTCTTACCCTTTCGTAGTAGGTAAGATCCAGGAATAAAAGCATGAATACTCCGGTTTCGGCATCTAGCCCCATAAGCGCGATCATCCCCACCCATACCGCGATCGATATGTTATATTTTAAAATCCATAAAAACCATACCGCCCCGATCAATGAGAATGGCACTGCCAGCATCACAATGCCTGCTTTGACCGGAGATTTAGTGTTCATATAGAGCAATATAAATATAAGGAATATGGTAATGGGTATAACGATTTTTAAGCGTTCCCGCACCCTGAGCATATTCTCATACTGCCCGCTCCAGACCATAGAATATCCGGTAGGCACCTGCACTTCTTTCTGCACTATCTTCTTTGCTTCGGTAACATAACTGCCCACATCGCGGCCGGTGATATCCACATACACATACCCGGAGAGCATGCCGTTTTCATCCCTGATCATCGCCGGGCCTGACACCAGGTTGATATCCGCCAACTCTTCCAATGGAATCTGCGCCCCGGACATAGTGGAGACTAAAACCCGGCGCAATTTCGGCAGGTCATCCCGCAGTTCCCGGGAGTAACGGACATTTACCGTGTATCGCTCCCTGCCTTCTATCGTTGTAGTGACCGGCTCCCCGCCTATCGCGGACATGATCACCATTTCCACATCTTTTATCGAAAGTCCGTAGCGGGCGATCTGTTCGCGCTTTATGTTAAAATCTACGAAGTATCCTCCGGTGACCCGCTCAGCGTACACCGAACGCGTGCCTCTTACATCCTTTAAGATCGTTTCTATATGTATGCCCAGGGCTTCTATTTGTTTAAGATCCGCGCCGTAGATCTTTATTCCAACCGGCGTGCGCACGCCGGTAGATAACATATCTATCCTGGCCTTGATCGGCATTGTCCAAGAATTCGTCACTCCCGGGATCTGCAGTTTCTGGTCCAGGTCATTAACAATATCTTCCCAGGTAACACGGTCACGCCAAAGAGGGCGAAATGGCGCCTGCATAAATCCAGGCATCCACGAATACCAACGAGGGACCTTTCGCCATTGGTTTTCAGGCTTCAATACAATGGTAGTCTCCATCATGGAAAAAGGCGCGGGGTCGGAGATCGG
>JAQTUD010000051.1 GCA_028710405.1 Candidatus Omnitrophota bacterium | reverse complement strand
TATCCCTTGAATTTAATCCGTAAGAAATTGACCGGGGTTTAATTTATGCCAGAGTTAAAAGCCATTGAGGGACAATGAGTTACTATAAGTTACTCGGGATGAATAAAGAGCCGTTCTCCACCAGCCCTGATCCCGGCTTCTTTTATGAGTCGGCCGAACACCGCACGGCCCTGATGCGCCTGATGATTGAGATCCGCCTAAAGAGGGGCCTAAGCCTGATATTGGGGGATGTGGGCACCGGAAAAACTACCCTCTCCCGCAAGGTCTTTCAGATGCTTAAAGAGCGCCAGGATATAGTCTTCCATATGATCCTTGACCCTACTTTTGAGACGGAGGAAATTTTCCTGGAGTCTTTGATTCGCACTTTCAAGATAGAGATAAAAGGAGAGCATCCATCGCTTTTGGACTACAAGGAGGCGATCAAAGATTACCTTTTCCGCAGCGCCGCCGAAGAGGGCAAGACCATCGTCCTGTTGGTTGACGAGGCGCAGAAATTAAACACTCTCTCCTTAGAGGTATTGCGTGTCCTTTTAAATTATGAAACTAATGAATACAAATTATTGCAGCTGGTCCTTTTGTCTCAGTTGGAACTCCTGCCTCATATAAGAGAGATGAGGAATTTAATGGACCGCATAAGTTTAAAATACGTGCTTAATCCTTTGGATGAACAGGAGACAAAAGAGATGATAGATTTCCGGCTGCGCCAGGCGGGATCTGAAGCCGGGATCATGCTTTTTACCGATGAAGCGATCGGAGAAATTTACCGGCATACCCAGGGTTATCCCCGGCGTATCTCTATGTTATGCCATAACGCCTTAAAAGGATTAGTAATGGAGAATAAGACCGCCGTGGATCTGGAGATTATCCGTCGGCTTATCGCCCAGGATGTCAGGTAATAGCAAACCACGGAGTCGCATTTTAGATGGCTGAGAACAGGACCACTCCCGAAGAAAAGTTATTGAAGGTAATTGAGAACCCCATAGATGTGAAGTATAAAGGTTTCCTGCATTTTAAGGGGGATATCAGCAGGCGCCTCTTTTTTAAGAGGTGGATAAGCGGGCTTAAATACGCTAAATTTAAAATTCCGCTCTCCTTAAAAAACTTGCATAACTTATTGGGAATCGGTAGTATAATTATAACCGCGGTAGGGGCAGTGCTCTTTATAAAAGGCAACAGCGATTTTAGGGCGCGGTTTAAAAATGTATCGGCCGTGGCGTATAATAATTCCCTGGAGAAGGCAGAAGAAGGGCCGCTCTCCGCGGACCTGGCCGCGGCAGTAGAAGATGCCAAAAGAAGGAACATCTTTAGCTCACTGCCTCCGGCGCCCGTATCCGTTGCGGTAAACGAATCCCCGGATACTGGGGTAGAAAAACTGAAGTTAGTGGGGATCATCTGGTCAGATGACCCGCAGGCGATGATTGAAGATGCCGGCTCCGGAAAGACTTTCTTATTGAACACGGAAGAGATGGTAGAGGGTTTTCGGATAAAAGAAATCTCTAAGGATAAGGTTATCTTAAGCAGGAACGGCAAGCAATGGGAGCTAAGATGAGGCGGTTTATTCTAGCGGCAATTGTTCTATCCATATCGGCCTTTGGTATTATTCCTGTCCTTGCCGTAGACAGCGAAGGCGATGACACGGTTGCCCCGGAAACACAAGCCAGCCAGGAGCCCGGATTAGAAATTGTATCTACCCCGGGAGAGGGTGGCAGCGAGATGATCTCTCTGGATTTAAAAGGCGTGGATATTGTTGAGTTGTTGAGGATATTCTCCCTGAAGATGAAACGCACTATCGTGCCCAGTAAGGGGGTCAGCGGTAGGATAAACGTATTCCTGAATAACCTGACCCTGGAGGACGCCTTTGATGTTATCCTGGTCAGCCAGGACCTGGCCTGTGAAAAAAATGGCAGCGTCATAAATGTAATGACCGCAGGCGAATACGAGTCTCTTTATGGGAAAAAATATAACGAAAAAAGAAAAGTCCTGACCATAAAATTAAAATACGCCCGCCCGGCGACCATCTTTAACGCCCTTAGCCAGACAAAATCCGATATCGGCAAGATCGTCGCCGATGAAGCCTCGGGTACCATCATTGTCATTGATACCCCGGATAACCTGGAGATGATGGATAAGATGGTCAAAGACCTGGACAAACCCGTGGAGACCGAGATCTTTGATATCAGATACGCCAAGCCCGCGGATGTCAAGGCGCACCTTTCCGGCGCTATTACCAGCGGCCCGGGAGAAGTCTATTCCGATGACCGCTCAGGAAAGATAATAGTTTCAGACCTACCTGATAAGATGAAGAAGATAGAGCATATGGTCAAGGCCCTGGACGAAGAATCCCAGCAGGTATTTATTGAGGCGGAGATCCTGCAGATCACCCTGAAAGATGAATACCAGCGCGGGATAGACTGGGAAAAAGTATTCAGCAATAGAAATGTAGACGGCCTGGATTTTGTAGGCGAATTCCCCAGCTCTCCTTCTTTTACACCCACAACAGAACTCTCCTCTACGGACCTGCTGAAGATGACTATCGGCACGGTAGCGGCTGATAAATATAGTTTTACCGTGCAGCTCCTGCAGACCTTTGGCGACACCAAGATACTCTCCCGCCCGCGGATCACCGCGCTGAATAATCAGGAAGCCAAGATCATGGTGGGTTCGCGCGAGGCCTATATATCCCAGACATTAAGCCAGGCAGATACTACTACCGTAACTAGCGAGAGCGTGCAATTTATAGATGTGGGGGTAAAGTTGAATGTGGTCCCGTCTATAAACAGGGACGGTTTTGTGACCTTAAAGATCAAGCCCGAGGTAAGCAGCGTCCGTGAAACCATCACTACTTCCCTGGGTTCCACCGTACCTATCGTAGAAACCTCTGAAGCGGAGACCACGGTCAAGGTCCGGGATGGCACTATGATTATGATCGCCGGGTTGATGAAGGAAGACAGGCGCGATGATGTGACCACTGTTCCCCTCTTCTCCAGGATCCCGTTTTTAGGCCTGCTCTTTCAATCTAAGGCAAAACGTAACATTAAGACGGAAATGGTCGTATTCCTGACCCCGCATATTAGCAGGGGGGATGCCAACGTATACTCTACCGAGCCTGAGAAGATATTCCCGCCGGATATCCTGCCAGATGACTTAAAGGATAAGGTTGTCGCTAAGAAGGTTTCAGAGATCGGCCCGGAGAGTTCACAGTCACCTTCAGAAAAGGCAAAGCAAAAGATGGAAGAGGACATAATGCCTAAGCCCAGCGAAGAAGAATTTATAAATATCCAGGAGAAGATGAAAGGGATAAAGAAATACTGATGGGTACCCTAAGAATTATCTCTATATTTTTGGCGGTATTATTTTTATCCTCAAGCCTGATACCGCTGCCGCAAGGGCATTGCCAGGAGGATGGCAGCTTAAACAAGGATGCCGGGGAAGAGAACGCCGCGGAATCGTCTTTTGTGGAAGAGACGGTTGAAGAATTCCGGAAGAAGAAGGTTTCCGCCGAGGACCAATGTGCCGAGGATGTTCTTTTAAAGGATGCCAACGCGCAGCTAAAGGAGAAGATCGTTCTGCTGGAGAATTCCTTCAAAGAAGAGAGGGCCAAGTTTTATCAGGAATTAGGCACGGCCTATACCAAGGCCAAGTTTTTTGATTTAGCGATAGAATCTTATCTGCAATCCCTGGTTTTTAACCCCTCAAACGCCAAGGTTTATTATAACCTGGGACTTTTGTATAAGTCCGCCAAGGATGATGTCCAGAAGTCGCTTTTTTATTTTAAAAAATACCTGCGACTTAAGCCGGATGCCGAAAACAGGCAGGATGTGGAATATATGATAAAGATGCTGGAACCAGACCCGGGGAATAGATGAAAAAAGGGTCCCTGGCCGTGATTATATCCGTATTATTTGGGACGGCATTGTTTTTGGCCGTTGTTTTATTTTATTCTTCAATAGTCAAAAGGCTGAAGTCCGAGCTCCAACAAGAAAAGACCATGGCGCGCAGCAAACAGGAAGAGATGCAGCGCCTGCAGGATGAAAAAGATAAGGCCACCAGGGATAATGAGAAATTAGAGCAGGATACAATTTCATACATGGCCCTAAATAGCAGGCTGCAAGAGCAGAATGAAGAATTACAGAAGAACCTGGAAGAGGTGCGCAAGGCGCGGGAGAAAGGTCTGATTAGCCTGCGCAAGAAATCCGCGGACCTGGAGAAGGCTTTAAACGACCGGGAAAATATATTGGCGCAGTATAATAAATTAAGCAGCCTTACGGATGAGCAGAAGAAAAAGGTAGATGCCCTGTCCGATTCCTTGAAAAAAGAAAGGTCTCTTTACCACTATAACCTGGGGGTGGCTTACTCTCAGGCAAAACTTTATTTTGACGCCATAGACGAATACAAGAAATCCTTGGAGTTTGACCCTGATAACGCCGATAGTTATTATAACCTCGGGATTTTATACGAAAATTACAAGCAGGACTCGGAGAAGGCGATAGATTGCTATCGCAAGTACCTGGGGCTCAAGCCCGATGCCGCGGATAAATATAAAGTAGAGGGCTGGATAAAAAAACTTAAGGGCATATGAGATTCGGGGAGACAAGATTAGCCGCGGGGTTTACGGTACTGTTGGTCCTTATGTTAGCGGTGGGGCTTGCCGGGATATGGAAGATACAATCATTAAGCAAGATAATAGGCGAATTGGGGCAAAGGAACCTGGCTATAGAGAAGTCGGTTTTAGAGATGAAGATAAACAATACTCTCTACGCCATGGCGGTGCGCAACTCTGTTCTTTGGCAAACCTCTAAATACCTGGGCGCTGTTTCCGGGGCTGCCGGCCAGGACGCGATAACCCGCGCGCAGGAAAACTTTGACCGGCAACTGCATATTTACGCCGGTTACATTCAGTCTGATGAACAAAAAGAATGGCTGGAGCGCCTCTCTGAATCTGTCCGGCAATTACGTAATCTGGGCGGGCGGATCACGGCCCTGGCTGAAAAGGAGTCAGGCTCGCAGGAGGTGGCGCGGCTCTCCCTGGTCTTTGAAAATAATTTCTATAAAATAAATGAATTCCTGGATGAGACCTTTGCCATGGCTAACCTCCAGGAGATCAACCGGCAGATAAGCTTAGGTTACCAGCGTAAGAAAGAGGCCATACTTCTCTTGAGCTGGTCCCTGGTTTTAAGCCTTTTTATCGGCGCGGCCACCGCGGGATGGGTATACCTGCGCCGCAAACAGGAGCGCGCCCACAAAGAAGAGATGGTGCGTCTGATCATTACTTCAGAGGAACGCCAGCGGCAGAATATCTCCGCCCAGATCCACGATCAGATGGCACAGGACCTAAGCGCCTTGAAGATCTATACCGGAGTCATCGAGCAGACAGTGGTATCTGTGCCTGCGGCCTCGGAGTTAAAAGATAAAGTCGCCCAGATGAAAAAGATCCTTACCGGGCTGATGGATAGGACGCATAGCATCTGCCTGTTATTGCGCCCGCCGGAGTTGGATGAACTCGGCCTTGCCGATAGCATTGAGGGGTTGATTTTGGAGTATAAGCGCCTGGCGGATTTTAATTATGCCTTTGAAAAACCTAAAGGAGAGTTGAAGCTTCCGGCGGAGGCCAGCCTTTTCTTATACCGGCTCACCCAGGAGGCATTGACCAACGCCTTAAAACACGCCCGGGCAAAAAATATCAATATCAAATTGGTCTCCCAGGAGAAAAAAATAGATTATCAGTTCAGCGACGACGGTATCGGATTTGACTTTCATCAGTCTCTGCTCCGGCGCCGGCGCCGCGAAGACAAAATAAAATTGGGCCTGCTGGGTTTACAGGAGAGGGCCGAACTTTTAGGCGGCGTTATGCGCATTGAGTCTTCTCCGGGCAAAGGCACGCGCATCAGCGTCCAATTAAGTGTGTGACCTATGGCGAATACGATATTAATAACCGACGACCACGATATAATCAGGAAAGGCCTGAAGAGTGTCCTGGAGCAAAAGGCCGAATATAAGGTAGTCGGCGAGGCCGAGGATGGAGAAGAGGCCTTAGAGAAAATAGAAAAATTAAAACCGGATATCCTGCTCTTGGATGTTTCTATGCCTAAGATCAGCGGTCTGGATATTATCGCCCAGGCCAGGCGCCGCTGTGGGCATACAAAAATCATCGTTATCACCGTGCATAAGACCAGCGCCTTTATTTTAAAGGCCTTTAAATCCGGCGCCAGCGGATACCTGATCAAAGAGAACGCCGCGGAAGAATTATTGCCGGCCCTGGGGCGGGTCTTATCCGGGGGAACTTATTTAAGCGCCCTTGCCTCCGCGGATATGGTGGGAGAGATGGTGACTAGCGGCCAGGCGGATAAGTTTTTAAAGAAAGAAAAGCTTTTGACCAGTAGCGAATATGATATTCTGCGCCTCGCCGCGGAAGGCAAAAGCGCCAAAGAAATAGCCAAAACGCTTTTTATCAGCCCGCGCACCGCGGAGAACCGTAAAAACATCATTATGAAGAAGCTAAATTTGCATAAGACCAGCGAATTGATTAAATACGCCTTAGAGCATAAACTGCTGGATTCTAATATATGAAAGGGGACACTGTCCCGAACAAAACGGAAACAGTTTCCCGATTGGGTTGGAAACAGTT
>JAQTUD010000005.1 GCA_028710405.1 Candidatus Omnitrophota bacterium | reverse complement strand
TTCGGGTAAGCCGGCACGTTTATTCCGTAGTCCGCGCCTTCTCGATAACGTTGAATTACGGTTTGTTGATGGAGAACTGGATAATTTTGACTTTCCGGATACGGCAGATAGTGTGCCAGCGAAAGCCTTTGAGCTTGAAATGATAGGACCCCTTACTCTTACAGAATGGAAAGAGTATAAAGAAAAAATGGCAGGATGGATTTTAAAAGTGACAGCAGGCACATTGAGAAAACAGAGACGGCTCTTTAATGCTGCCGGCTGGGATTTCAATGATGTTGAGGCGCGCATAGAGATGGCGCTTTTGGACCATATTGAGCGTTTACCCAGAAGAGAAGAAGTTGAAACAAGACGGCTTTCATCTACCCTTAGATCAACATTGCTTAACCGGACATGGGAACAAATCAGGGTTAATTTCAAATTAACTACAATCCAGGAAAGGCGTTTAAGAAAATTATATGCGCTCAGAGAAGGGAGCGCAGCTACTGCGCGGCGCAGGTTTAATGACCAACAGATTCGAGAGGCTATGGATTTGAACGATGATGAGTTTCGCGATTTGTTGGATCTGGATGATAAGATCTTTAGCATGGATTGGCAATGGCAGGAGCCGAATGAGAATAGGAAAGTAGGAAGAAAAAAGTTATATCGCAGAAGAAGGCCGCTCCAATGCGTCCTTGATCCGTATCTGCAGGCGATAAAGAAATTAGACGGCAAGAGCTTCCTCTGGTTTAAAAGATGGGGTACACTCATATACGGCTTGGCAATACTTGGCTTTGCGGTGATTGAAGAGTTCATATTCAGGCAGCTTTTATTCAAATATTGCCCGGCTACCGGCCCGCCGGAGTTCTTCTTGATTGGATGTTATATAAGCGTCCTCATTTTCTCAATGCTGCATTATTGGCTTGACCCCGAAGTCAGAAAATCCCCTGAAGATTCTAAGATCAGAAAAGACAAAATTAAGGAACAAGCTTGGCGTATGCCTTTGGCGTTCCTGTTTACACTCGCCTACTTTTATTTACCACCATACTGGAATATTTACCTGCACGTTTTCTATAACGCCTTGGCCATTGCCTTTTACCTACGCCCAATGGCGATGGGGGTAGGTTCAAGTGACAAGATTATTATAATGCATAAGCCGGAGGGGTATATTACCAGCACAAAAAGAGAACCGCATAATCCTGATGTTCCGGTGGTAATAGAGTTATTACCCAAAGGATATCAGGATCTAAAACCTATGGGGCGGTTGGATAAAGATACTACCGGTATATTGCTGTTCAAAAGAAGCGGGAGAGTTTTTCAATACCTGCTTAATCCATGTTTAACGGAGAATGACGATGAGCGGGTCTCCAAAACATATGAGGCGGTCGTGGAAGGATATTTTACTGGCGCGGATATAGAGGCGCTGTTGGGGGGTGTCGAAATCCAGGTCCTAAGGAGACATAAGTGGAGTTCAACTATTGCCGTTGCCAGGTCTGTGAGGATCATTAGCCGAAACGATAAGGAAAGTCGCGTGGAAATTGTAATAACAGGAGGTAAATACCATCAAGTTAGGAGTATGTTAGATGCGGTAGGCCATCCTGTGCTTGAACTCAAAAGGACCGTTTTTGGCGAAATATTATTGGGTGATCTTCCGCTAGGCGCGGTTAGAGAATTGACGGCACAGGAGTATGCCTGGGTTGCTGCTGTTTGCCAGGTAAAGCAGGCGCAGCGTCGCCATCCCCTAAACGATGGTTTCCTGGGGATACCCGCCAGCCTTGGTTCCAGAATAGTCCTTCTTAGGATACTGGGCGCTATCCGGCATCTATTCTCCTCTCCTAAGGCATTTAATATTTTTATGGCGTTTCCGTTTACGCTTATGATTTTTGCGCCTATCTACTGGTGCTGCCTGCAATACGGAGAAGTAGATCCCGCGCTTGTTGCCGTTATTTCCGGTATCCAGCCAATAGTTTCTTATTTCTTAGCGGTAAAACTTGACAAAAATGAGCAAGCAAGCCGCATTAAATTGATCGGCGTATTAACAGTTACCTGCGGCATTATATTATTTTCCCTGGTTAAACTTTTTTCCCACGGTCTGTTTACAGGTATACATGGAGCGCGTTATTTGCCTTTGGCTTTAATTGGGCTCCTAATTATCTATGGTATTATTAGCCCACTTGGGGCTGTTTTCAGTAAACGAGCCCAGGATAGATACAATGTTAAACCCTCATTATTGGTTTCTTTGGGATTCGGCTCAGCGGTAATAACGGTCATGATTTTACAAATTTTTCTTCAGCCGGATTTTCTCAAACATCCGTTGGCTCTGCTAATCCATCTTTTACAGCCGCTTTTAACATTTCAGGTGCTTTTCTTTATTTATGGCTTACAGGATGCAACGTTATGGTTTTTACGCCATTACGTCCTTGGGAAGCTGGGGCCTCCACGGGTCCAGACGGGGTTAGCTTTAGTGCCGGTATTAACGTTTATCCTAAGTTACTTCTTGGGCTCCATGGGTTTGAGCGGTATGGGGTTTATTTTAGCTCTTTTTGGAATATCTCTGGTTGTATTCGGAAATGTTTGGCTGGTAAATGCCGGTAGGCGGGAGCATACCTATAAGACAAATACGCGATATCTGCGGTATTATGGTCTTTTGTTTATACTCATTGTAATAATGGCCATAAGCCCGGGATTCGGGATCAATCTGGTCAGCGCCAAAAGGGGCTGGTCGTTTCTTCAAGTGATTTTTTCAACACATTTGCTTTCTGCTCTTATACCTTTGGCCTTTAGCCTTGTGGGCCATTTGTCATCATCCGCTTCTGCGGTAAAACGCGACCCGGCGCAGCCGCGGCCGGAAAGGGGCGCTGCGGAGGTAGAGGGCCGTTATAAGGAAATAGAAAGCGCGGGATTTAAAAAGTCAGGGTTTAACCCTTATGACGGATATGAAGAAGAGATGCAGAGAGCGCAAGAATGGTATCGCGCGCAAGGGATGCAGGATAGATTGGATTTTATAGATGAGTGCATAGCAAGAGAGCGCATATTAGAGGGGGAGGATAAGAAAAAAGTATTCTTTGGGGCTAATAATGGCGATTTTGATAATCCCCGAATCCTTATTGCTACTAATGATAATGATTATCCCGACGCCTCCATAATTCACGAAGTAGAGGCGATTTTTACCGGAGACCATAAGCGTGCGGAAAAAATGATGTTAGATTATATTTTTGCCCGTAACTGCTGCTTGGCACATGGAGTGTTGGCCAGCCAGGATTCCTGGCCTCTGGATAAAGGAATATCTTTGCTTAGGCAATTTGAAATTTCGCTGCTCCGGGCAAGAATAGATGACAAGCTTATTTATGCTATCCAATCTCAAATTGCATATAAAACCAATGTCCGCGAGATTGCCTGGAGATTAAGTGCGGCAGAAGTAACTTCGCAAATCGCCGTCTTCATCACATCCTGTAGGGCAAGAAGAATTTCCGATCCGGTTATTGAAGAAGTCATCTCAAGCATTGTACACCGGTCGGATATTCAAGAGGCGATTTACGCCCTACAGGGTATTGCCGAGATTTTACGCCATCAGAAAGTTATTCCAGTTGTGATTGAAAATATATTGCAGGCGCTGGCTAATGCAGACGATATTATTGCCGTCGGCAGGATACTTACCGAGTTTGACACCATCTCAGAGTTAGTCAAGTTTCCTTCTCTTATCGGCGCTGGAGATTATTACCGATGCCTGAACCCCATTTTTAGAGAGATTTTTATACAATGCGAAAATGAAGATTTGTCCGTGTATCAGGTGCGCGAACTGTTTTCTGAGTTAAGTGTTATCTTTTCAGGCCTGCCGCAGGCCAAACACGAAAGGTCTGATATTGAGGGCCAGATGAAAAAGGCAAGTTTGCGCGGGGAATTTTCCCGGAGGATTCTTAAGGTTGACCGCGGTGACA
The DNA here is from genome assembly GCA_028710405.1 of Candidatus Omnitrophota bacterium. Lineage (GTDB taxonomy): Bacteria > Omnitrophota > Gorgyraeia > Gygaellales > Profunditerraquicolaceae > JAQTUD01. The sequence continues at coordinate 25,894 of JAQTUD010000005.1, read as the reverse complement.
GTTCTGGCAGCGGGTTTGTCGTGGGGTATTGCGATGGTCGTTATATTATTATAACCAATACCCATGTAGTCAAGGACAGAATGTCAGTTACGCTGAAGACCAAAAAAGGCGAAAGAATAGGCGAGGCCGCGGTGGTCTTGCGCAATAAGGACATTAATGTTTATCATCGGGATATTGCTTTATTAGCGATTAGCGAAGATGAGGTCAAGAAAAACTTAGGAGACCAGTTGAAAGTTACTCCTGTATTAACAGAATTTAAGCAAGGCGTAATGGCTACCCTGGCCAGCGGATCAAACGGCACTATCTCTACGGGATTTCTTTTTAAAATAAAGGATCTGGTTTATCTGTTGGGGGCGGCCTCCGGACCCGGAGATTCCGGTTCGCCGTACCTTGTAAAAACAGATGACGGATATGCTGCGCTTGCAGTGCATTGCCGGGGGGCTCCTCTTGGTATCGTTTTTACTCCAGGGATAATAACAGATATGCTTAGAGCCATAGATAGCCGTGCAGGCGTCTGCCAGCCGCAGGATTTTATGGCAGTGGAAGAGAACCGGCACCTTTTTAGCTCTGCGCGCGAGTTCCTTAGCGGACTCCTGGCGCGAGGCCAGCTTACCCAGCCGGCCAAACCGTTGCCTAAGTGGGGCCTTTCAGATTTTAGATGTCCTTCCCTAAGTACCGCGCCTTTTAGAGATTCGTTGCTAATGGGCGGCGCCTCAAAATATTCCTTGCCGCCCCATTGCCAAAGTAGGGACGGTTCTGGCGACAAAGCAGAAGCGCCCCTAAAAGGGGGACACTTCCCTCACGAGCTGAGAACCGTCCCTCTTGGGATTTTGAAAAAAGGATGGATATTTGCCGCGGCCAATGTAGTTCTTGTAGCTTTAGGAGGAGTTTTCAGCAAGGCAATCTTAAATAGCAGTTCATTAAGTGGTATGGAGATATGGCTCAGGCTTTATCTATCCTGCAGGTTTATGTTCAGCCTGGCGGTTTTTGTTACAATATGGATGCTGGTATTCCGTTATTTAGCCAATCGAGGCGGAAGAGGGAGCCGAGATAAAAATTTCGCCGATCAGTTTTTCCCCGAATTAAGATTCTATAAAGAGCTGACCAAGCAGGACAAGCGGTTGCTTATCGCCGGGGCCTTGTGCGCCCATGTGGTAGGCGCCATATTTTTCTATATCGGGGTGCTCCTATTGAGCCCGAAAATTGTCGCGTTATTGTTTCAGACCGGATTAATATTCAGCTATTTTCTGGGTAAAAGGTACCTTGGTGAAACAATCACCGCGCAAAAGATCCTGGGCGGGTCCATTGTTTTGGCCTGCATCGCCGCGATTAATATATTCTCCAGGGGGTCGACAAATTCCGCGGTTTTTGAGGCCGCGGGCGCGTTGAGATGGATAGGAATCATAGTGATGATTGCCTGTGCCTTTACCTATGCCTGCCAGCAGACAATCCACAAATCATTCTTCAGTCGTAATCCGCAAGGCCGCTTGCTTACCTTGAAATTCGGGTACGGCCTGGCAATCATACCTCTATCTGTTCTTACTATATTGTTGCATGCTATTCTGGGTGTGCATGGATTGCCATTAGTAACTGATCCTTTGCTTATTTTTGGGGTTGCGCTTGTTTTTCCCGCGGGCTACTATGCGATGTTTACTGCGCAGAGGATCAAAGGCTTCGATGTTTCGCATCTTGCGCCGATAAAATCCACCGAACCGGTTGTTACCGCCTTATTGGAAATAGTAATTTTATATAATTGGCCAAGCAACCCTGTTTTATTTACTATTCTGAGCATATTTACTATTTTTGGAGCCTGGATTGCGGCCAGGAGATGGAACAAAACTTGCTTTACCGCTTCCCTTCCGGAGGAGTATTCCCATTACGCTCAAGAAATTGAGAAGAAGAGACCGACTCGCTTTAAAGGTTTCCGCCCGGCGCATAACCTTGCGGATGATATATTGTCGGTTGAGGGGATGGAGAAGGATTTTCAGCATATCGCCAAAGGGATGTACGTTCAGAGTTGGGGTTACTCCGGGGATAATTTAATTATCCACGTAGGCCGTAAGGATTCCGGCAAGGGAACGCTCTTGGATATTATCCAGGGCAAAGACCCGCGCAAGGTCTGGATCGGAGCAGAGAGGGAGAGCCGCGAACAGAAGCCATATGGATATGCGAGCGCCAGGAGAAAAGATGAAGATCCCTTATCCACTTTTGAAATTTATCTGCAAAAAGAGGGCTTGAGCCAATACGAATCATTAAAGAAATGTTTTACTCCTGAAATAATAGAGGTATTGTTGGAAGATCCGGCTTTAAGGCCGGTATTTTTACAGGTTTTACCCGATAATTGCCTTGGGCCTCTTGAAATAGAACAATCGGTCGCAGAAAAAAAGATAGGCACCTTGGCCATAGCAGAAATTATCTCCAGCCACAGCATTTTTTCCGTAGGCAGCCCGGAAATTGCCGATAAATTAGTTAGACGGGGAGAACAGATTATCGTCGGAGTAACAGATAGGTATAGCGATGATACGCTTTATGAAAAACACAAAGTAGCTAATGGCAGGCAGGTATATTTTCCTTTGCCGGATGGCACGTGGTTAGGGGTAAAAGGCGCGGGACAATTTCGAGATGCGCAAAAACCGCCGTTTTATTTTACCGATCAATCCGATAATCATGCCCAGGGCCTGGCGTGGGAGACGGAAGCTTTAGCCGCTAGTGAAAGCAAAAGATTAATTGAAACAAGATATGGCCAGGGAAAAGTCAGATTAGCGGAATTTTTGGCCTACAGGAGAATATTCTATCTGCCTGATGGCCGCGGAGGCTTGGTAAGTAGTGAAGGTTATGAAACTATTGATGAGAGGGAACAGCATAATACATCGTTAATCTTTAACCGGTTTATGATCCCGCACCGTTGCGTCAAGCTTCCGCAACTTATCAAAGCCGATCCCGGACTGAAAAATATCAGGCGTAGGGCTTCGTGTGCCCTTACGGCTAAAGGCCTGTATCCAGCCGGAAAAATTTTGTCGCTATCCGAAATGATGCTGATGATAGCGCAAGAAATGGGGCGCAGCGAAGCCGCCAAACAGAATGTAGAAAGATTAAAATTCAGTATTCACTGGCAGGATATAACCTTTGCTGGAGAAGAAGCAGACAACGAAGAATTCTGCAGCGCTGAAGAACTAAGGCAGCGGCTGATTTTTATTATTAAGAATAAGCAGTATGATCTTGCACTTGACCTGATGATTTCTATTTTAGATCATTCAGGCTTAAATATGCAGGGCATAGCGTTTAAATTATCAATATTAATAGATATGGTTGATTATTTACGCTGCCGTGAAACTGACAATGCAGACAATTCGAGAGAAGTATTTTTTCCCGAACCGTTAGAAAATCTAAGAGCGCTCTTTCAGACCTATTTTGCTACTTTGGATGATCAATGGCTGATGGTATGGCTTGGTGAACGCGTGTTGGGCCATCCGCTGCACTTATTAGAAGCTATGTATTCTAATAGGCTGGGTATTTTATCTTCAGGATTCTTGGTTCAAAAAGGTGTGGATGCAGCTTCATTCAGCGAAGAAGTCGCGCACCGAATATTCGTTTGGGCGCAAGAGGAATGGGAAAGAAGAGGTTACTCTCATAAAGGCGATCCGGCGCAGCCGCAGCCAGCTGACAGCAAGACCGGCTTTGGCTCCTGGAATTTTATGAAGCGTTTGTATCCGCGGTATTCTCCTTTTACTCACGCCCCGCCCTTTGAGGAGTTCTTTAAGACCGTTTTGCCCTGGCTCATATATGCCTGGAAGCTTGATTTTACTCTTTTTAAGATCCTTATTTTGGTCTTTGCCGTTGTTTACGTGCTACTGCATATCTTTAATATCAAGAAGCCCTGGCGCGATATCAACATGCAGGACCTGAAATTAACCTTTGCAGCGTCTCTGGTAAACGCCCTGATTTGTTCTATAGTCGCCCTGTTATTCGGTTATATAGTTTCTCTCCATCCGCAATCCCAGATCACGAGCAGTTATTTATTTGCCTCCGGCACCACCCTATACGTTGCGAATATACTTATACATCGGCGCATTAATATGACAGTCAGGCTGGTCAACAAGGCCAGAAAGAGAGTCCAGCAGCTGTCTTACGGCTATGCCAGCGTGGGGAAAGACGGCGCCGATTTAAGCTTGCAGGATGTCTTAAGAATCGAAAGAATGATACTAGGTTTCAATCTAAAAGTATGCCATCTTAATGCTTGTATGCTTGTTTATTGTCTTAGATTTTTAGGAGAAGAAGCGCGCCTGGGCGGAATATTCAAAATTGCTGAAGATCAGCCTTTTCAGTATATTACGCTTACCGAGAAATGGGGCGAAAGAGACATTCTTCCTATTGCCGGTGATATTATGGACTATGAACGCACTGGTTTTGTATCAGAAGCCGAGTATAAACGAGGTCTGGGCTATTTAAGAAATGACGGCTATGTCGCCCGCGCAGAACAAGAATTAGCAATGATAGTTCAGACACGAGACAAAGGCGAAGAATCTGATGAGAGATGTCTGATGATTAATGAAGATAGTCCTTTATTCGAAGGCGAAGATATGCAAACGCGGGCGCAGGATAAAGAGTGCGCGCGGCGATGGATGATAGAGAGAATATTGCAGGATCAGCCGGAGTTGGCCCAGGACGCCAACTGGCTGCTCCAAGAAATAGAGGCGCGGCATGATTTAATATTACGGAATATCCCTAAGGAGGAAAGGTTGGGATATTTAGAGGAACGGATATCGGATTTCAGGGATAGAGAGGATCAGAGAATAGCCGATAGCGTAGAACCAGGGAGCTATCGCCACTGGCCGCTGCCTCATACCCAATGGCAGGATTTCGCGCAAGCTTGCTGGGGCGATCCTAATAAACACACACTACTCCTGAGGCTTCTGAAATTTTTACGGGAACAGATCAGGATAGCCTATGAAGAGAGACAGGGGGATCTCATGCCTTTTGGTCAAGGAAAGGGTTATCACTTTGACCAGACAACAATTCAATGCGTTGCTATATTTTTCCAAGAGGCTGCCATAAAAGGGGAGAGGGTGTGGAATAACGCCGTAGAGATGCTCTTAGGTTGGGAATATCTTTATCCTTTTGACTTTAAGACTGATGTGGAAGAGAAGACCGCCCGTCAATCGGAGGACGTTACCCCGGATACTGAAGAAACTACCGCGGAGCCTGTATATATAGATGATAGATATGACAGGCTGGATATATCCGGGCCTGAGGAGGAATTAGATATGATTACCGGTAAGGCCGATTTAAAGCCTGATGAAAAAACAGTAATTTATTGGCATTATTGGGAAGGGTTATCATTTAACCAGATTGGGAGAAAAGGAAAAGGGATATTAGATTTAAGCACGGAGCGCATCAGCAAGATACACAGTAATGCTCTGGAAGAGCTTAGAATCGCCGGAATAGCCGCGCGCATAGAGTCAGCGCGTCATCATTAATAATGCTTTTAAAATATCTTTACTTTCAATAAAATTATGCTAAAATTTGTAACTAACAGATGGATAACGGGTTATAGCGGGGAAGAAATGCGGATAAAAAGACGCTTTGTGCGCTGGCAAGTCGGAGGCCAGGGCAAGGTAAAGTTGTCTGATAAACCGGATTGGCTTGACTGCGTTATAGATAATATCGGCCTTAAAGGAGCTCAACTTTGCCTGCAGGAAAAATTAGAGAAGGATAAGGTATTAAAATTAGATATAGCGCTCTCTAGCGAATACGTGTTAAATTTAGAGGCCTGGGTAGTCTGGCAGAAGGCAGTGAACGGCCATAACGTTTACGGAATTTATTTTACGCGAATAAAGGACCGGGATAAAGAAAAAATCTGTCAGTTTACGCGTTCTTCTTCTCCGCAGGATATTGACAAACAACAGCAAGAACAGAAAGGAGGTGACGCGATGGATGATAGGAGAGTCTTTGAAAGGTTTGACGCCCGTCTACCTTTGAGAGTCTTAAATTTAGTTAACGGCCAAGAGAGCATGGCCCAGACCAGGGATCTCAGCGCTAAGGGGATAGGATTTATTTCCAGGGAGCAGTTAGCCCCCAGCACCGCCCTGGAGTTATGGATGGATGTCCCCAGCGGCGGAAGCCCGCTCTATTCAAGGGGAGAAGTGGCCTGGTCAAAGCCGATCAGCAGCCAGGAATACTGGAATGGTATCAACCTGGAAGAAGCCAACCTGATGGGGATGGCCCGGGTCTTAAAAACAACCAGGATATAGCTGATATTGGCCTGCCGGCGAGATTGATATTACGTCGGATTTATGCTATAATTATAGAATAGCGAGCGGAGATTTGAAGATTTTAGGCGATGGGCAGATCTGGGACGTCAGGGGGATAGACCCTGATGCCCCTTTAAAGACATTTGAAGACCTTTTTAGCGGCCGGGCGCTAGGTGAGATCGCCGCCAGGAAGAAGGTATTTTATAGATTCAGAGAGAAGTGCGGGGTGACCGGCCTTTCGGTGACCAAAGCTTTATTAAGTAATGACCCGACGGCAAAAAAAGAGGCCAGGATAGCCATAGAAGAGCTGGCCAAGAACGGCGCGCGAGGTATCGGGCTCTTAAGCCGCGGCCAGGCGCAAAAAGATGGCTGGGGCGCGGCACAGAAGAACTACTGGAAGGATATAGAAGCCGTCATCATCGGCGGCGGGGTCTCCGAAGAGAAGACCGGCAGGCTTTTAGTCTCTTTAATCAATAAATACCTCGCTCATGATGGGCTATCCAGGATAAAAGTCTACCAGGCAAGATACCCCGGTAAAGAATCCGGAGTTTTAGGCGCGGTCATTAATATCATTGATATTATAGGCAAAAAGGCCGCGGGCATAGGCATAGATCTGGGCCGGGATGAGATTGGCGTGGGGTTGGTGGCCAATAATCGCCGCATCTTCCACAGCGCGGTGAAGACCCCTTTTAAGAGGCGCCTGAAGAAATTTTTAGACCGGCGCCGGGATTATACGCCGGCAGAGCGCAAGGAAGGCAGGCATATTCGCCAGGCGATCTTAAATAGCATCGCGGAGCTGGTGATCAAAGCAGAAACCAGGTCGTCCAGGCTTGGCCTGGCCTGTTCAGAGAGTATCGCGGTGGCAGTCCCCGGGGCCCCGGGGAAAAACGGCGCTATCCTGAATTCCACGGATTATCTGCCCTTTTTCAGGCAAAAAGACGGTTTTAACTTCAGCCGCAGCCTGGAGGCTTTACTATTAAAAAAAACCTTGCATAAACACAGGGTTTATATTATAAATGATGGAATAGCCGCAGGGCTTGCCAACGCTTATTTTGGCTTTAGCGGAGGCCCCAGGAAGAAATTCTCCTTCCTGGGGGTTGGCTCAGGCCTGGGCGGATGCGTGGGAATAATAAATTAAAGATGAAGAATGACCGTCTCTGTGTTACCCTGATCATCCCGCGTTACCATAATATGTTCTCCAGTTTCTATACCCTGGAGATCATTAAAGAGGTAAGCGAGGTAGCGATAAAATTAGGGGTGGACTTGTTAGTTTCTACCTCCTGGAAGGCCCAGCCGACCAGCGGGGTGCTCTTTGCTGATATAGCGGGGAATGAATCCTGGATAAAGAAGGCCAGGGCTAAGAAGACACCTTATTTAATATTGAATTATTACGCCCCGGGCTCGCCGGATAACTGCGTAGGTATTGATAATAAGAAAGCGGCTCTTGGCGTAACTGATTATCTGGTTCGGTCGGGGCACAAGCGTATCGCCATCATCACCGGTAAGTTGAACGCCCAGGCGGGGAGCCAGCGCCTGGAAGGGTTTAAGGAAGCGTTGGCCAAGGCCGGGTTAGGCTTAGATAAGCGTTACATTGTCGCCGGTGATTGGTCTAAGGAATCAGGCAAAAAAGCGGCAAAGAAACTTTTTTCTTTGGATAAAATTCCCAGCGCGGTATTTGTCTCCGGAGACGAGATGGCTCTCGGCGCGCTGGAGGCCGCAGTTGAAGCGGGCTTGAAAGTCCCTCAGGATATATCTTTGGTAGGATTTGATAATATCCCCCAGGCACAGTCATCCTCCGTACCTCTGACTACGGTAGAGCAGCCCTTCGCGGAATTGGCTTCTTTGGGTATGAAAAACCTCATCCGGATTATCAGGGAGAGGCCCAAGCGCCCTCTCCAGGTTCTTTTGGAGAGCACGAAATTAATCAAAAGAAATTCGGTTAAAGAGTAGTAAACAAGGTAGAAAGAAATGAAATTCAGAGTAGGGATTATCGGCTGTGGGAATATTTTTCCCATGCACGCCCAATCGTTATCTAATACCGCGGGCGTGGAGTTGGCCGCGGTCTGCGATATTAAGCCCGCGCGCGCGAGGTTAGCGGCCAAAAAATACCATTGCCGTGCGTACCTGGACTATAAAGAGATGTTCAGGAAAGAGAAACTTGACGCCGTCCACATATTGACCCCGCACCACCTGCACCCGCCTATGGCCATCGCCGCCCTGAATAACAAGATAAATGCCTTGAGTGAAAAACCGATCTGTATTGACCCTGCCGATGGGGCAAAGATGATACGTGCCGCCAAGAATAATAATGTGAGGCTGGCTTCTATATCCCAAAACCGTTATAATCCCGGCTCACAGCTGGTGAAAAAAAATATCTCAAGCGGTAAATTAGGCAAGATAAAAGCCGCGAAATTAATCCTCACATATTGCAAGCCGGATAGTTATTATAAGAAGAGCGACTGGAAAGGAAGGCTGGCCACCGAAGGCGGCGGAGTTTTGATAGACCAGGCGATACACTTTGTGGATGTGTTGGCCTGGCTTGTCAATGACGAGGTGGAGTATGTTGAGGCCAATACCGAGCGCAGGAACCATAAATTTATTGAGGTAGAAGACCTGGCAGAAGGAGTGATTAAATTCAGGAAAGGGGCGCTGGTTTCTTTTTATCTGATGAATTTTTATTCTTATGACGCTGACCCCGAGATAGAGATAGATTGCCAGAAGGCCAGGGTAAAGATAGTCAAGGATTCCGCCAGGATTGGTTTTTATTCCGGGGGCGCGCTGGAGGCAAAGCCTTACCCGAATGAATATATCGATTATGGAGACGGTTGGCGGGACTATTGGGGATACTGCCACTGGATACAGATAAAAGATTTTTACCAGGCTTTAAAAGAGGGCAGGCAACCGCCCGTCTCTCCCGGAGAAGCGATAAAGACGCAGGAGATAGTCTGGAATATATATAAGTCCGCCAGGTTAAGAAGGCGGATTTATTTTAATTAGAGAGGGAAACTTTAGAATGGGTAAAATTAAGATCGGTATCGTCGGTTGCGGTAAAATCTCAGAAAGAGCAAGCCTTCCTAATCTGGTAAATTATCAGGATAAATGCGAAGTCGTCTGTCTTTGCGACATTATAAAGGATAAAGCGGACGCGCTCGCCCAGAAATTTTCTCTAAAGGGCGTGGATATCCTGACGGACTGGAGACAGCTGGCTGCCAGAAAAGATATAGATGCTGTGTTTGTAAATACCCCCAATTACCTGCACGAAGAAATAGCTGTCGGGGCGATGAATAATAAGAAGCATGTTTTGGTGGAGAAGCCGATCGCCATATCGGTTGCGGCCGCGGACAATATGGTGGAGGCCGCCAAGAAGAATAAAGTCTTTATTATGGTGGAGCAGACCCAGAGGTTTGACCCGGTGCATCAGGCGGCAAAAAAAGTTTTAGAGTCGGGAGTCCTGGGTAGGATTCACAATATCCGCGGCAGGATAGGACATGCCGGGCCGGAATACTGGTCAGAAGGCAAGCCCGGATGGTATTATGAAAAAGAGAAGTCCGGCGGCGGATGCATGGTGGATATCGGGGTGCATATCGCGGATCTGGTGCGCTATTTCAAGGCAAAGAAAGTCACTGAGGTCTTCGCCACTATCGGGACATTAGAGAAGAAGATACCGGTGGATGATAACGCCACAGTATTATTGAAATTTGAAGACGGCACAAAGGGTGAATTTGAATGCAGCTGGACCACCCGGCCGTATGAAGTTTTGACTTATTGCTACGGAGAAAAAGGCAAAATGACCACTTCTATCGGCGGCAATCAACCGATATTGGTGACTTACGCCAAGGCCGGTGCAAACCAGGACCCTAATCACACCTTAAAAGGAGAAATTCCCGAGATCGCGGCGGGTAACGGGTGGGAGAATGCGGTACATTATTTTATTGATTGTATTACTAAGGGCGAGGAGCCTTTTGTTTCCGGCGAAGAAGGCAGGGAGACCATTAAGGTAATAGCAGCCGCTTATGAATCAAATAAGACAGGCAAGTGGATACAGATTAAATAATGCCATTCCGTCATTGCGAGCCACGAAGTGGCGAAGCAATCACAAAAGCTGGATTGCTTCGTCGGCCTTCGGCCTCCTCGCAATGACAATTAAAGGAGTTAAGAGGTGAAATTAGGGTTATGCACCTGGTCATACCATAAATCATTAGAGTCGGGGAAGCTGGATTTCGTGAAGGTGCTCAAGATCGCCTCCAGCGATTTAAAATTAGGCGGCGTGGATATTATTGCTGACCATCTGCCCAAGGTCGATAAAAGGTCATTGATAGATTACAAGAAGATGTGCGCCGACCTGCAGTTGACCATTGCCTGTTTATCACCCGGTAATAATTTTGGTAAGCCCACGCCTGAAGAGAGAAGGCAAGAAGTAGAGGGAATAAAAAGATGGATAGATTGCGCTTATATTCTGGGCGCTCCGGTATTAAGGATATTCGCCGGATGGCCGGGCGGAGCAGAGAACAAAAAGAAACTCTGGCCGGCGATGGTAGAGTGTATGCGGTCCTGCGAGCCTGCCGCTAAAGAAGCCGGAGTTGTGCTTGCGGTCGAGCCGCATAACGACGGAGGTTTTCTTCCGACGGCAGTGGATACCCTGAAGTTGATAAAAGAGTTAAATTCGCCCTGGATTAAGATCAACCTTGATACCGGCAATTATATGGACCCGGATAATTATCAGGCCATAGCGGATACCATTGCCTATGCCCCACATATCCACGCCAAGGTACACCGGATAAGTGAAGATAATAAAGAGATGGTCTTTGACTTTGATAAGATATTTACCATATTTAAGAAGGCGCAGTACCGCGGTTTCCTGTCGCTAGAGTTTGAGGGGCAGGATTTCTTCCAACAGGATGAGCTCACCTATATACCTAAAGCGGTATTGATGCTAAAAGAATATGCCCAAAAGTACGGCTTCTAAAAAAAGCGTTATTAGCAGCCTGGTCGAGCAGAGGTATTCCTATTTGTTCATTGCCCCGGCGATAATACTGTTTTCTGTCTTTGTGCTGGTGCCGGTCGTCTCTTCCTTCTTCCTGAGTTTTACCAAATATAACGCCTTAAGCGCCCCCAGGTGGGTAGGGCTGGCCAACTATTATGAGATATTTTTTAAGGACCCGCGCTTCTGGAAGGCGTTGGGTAATACCGCCATTTATGTGCTGGGGGTGGTGCCGGTAGGTATCTCTATATCTTTATTACTGGCGGTAGCCATTTACCAGAAGATAAGATTCAAGAATTTTTTTAAAGCCATCTTTTTTATGCCGGCGGTGACTTCGGTAGTGGCGGTATCAATAATCTGGAGATGGCTATTTGCCGGAGAGAAGTACGGCCTGATCAACTACGCGCTGATGAAATTCGGGATAGCCCCGGTGGATTGGTTGATGTCTCCGTTCTGGACACTGCCCGCGATAATGATCATGTCCATTTGGGCCGGAGTTGGGTATAATATGATACTGATACTAGCGGGGCTACAGACCATACCGCAGACCCTATACGAAGCCGCCGAGATTGACGGGGCCGGGGCCTGGCATAAGTTCTGGCATATTACCTTACCGCTGTTAAAGCCCACGCTTTTATTTGCGGTGATCATGTCTATGATCAGCTCTTTCCAGTTATTCGAGCAGGTCTATATCATGACCGCCGGCACCGGCGAAGGAGTGGGAGGGGTCCTGGATTGCGCCTTAAGCCTGGTGGCATATCTTTACGAAAAGGGCTTCCAGCGTTTTGAGATGGGTTATGCCTCGGCCATCGCTTATATCCTGTTTGCGATAATTTTAGCAGCGACTTTTATAAATATGAAGGTCATCCGTTCGAAATTTGAATACTAGTTAAGAGGGGGACACTGTCCCGATTGGTTCGGAAACAGTGTCCCGATTGAGATGGAAACAGTTTCCAAGAGAATTATTATCTATGCTTTTCTTACTATAGGCGCCCTGGCCATGGCTATCCCCTATGTTTGGATGGTGGTTACCTCCATCAAGCCCATTGAAGAGGTCCAGGCATATCCGCCCTCTTTTATCGTGCATCATCCTACTCTCGCGCCATACCGGGAATTATTCTCTATATTGCCGATGGCGCGCTACCTATTCAACAGCCTTATTGTAGCGGGCCTTGTAACTATCACCAATGTCTTCTTTTGTTCCCTGGCCGGATACGCCTTTGCCAAACACAAATTCTTCGGTCGGGACAAATTATTCATACTTTTATTGTCGGCGATCATGATCCCCTACCAGGTCAACCTTATACCAGGTTTTATCATCGTAAAGAATTTCGGATGGTTGAATAGTTTTCAGGCCTTGATCATCCCCAATATAGCGATGGCATTCGGGGTATTTTTGTGCCGGCAGTTCATCAGCAGCATACCAAATGAACTGTTGGACGCCGCCAAGATCGACGGATGCAGCGAATTCGGCATATACCGGCTGGTGATATTCCCCCTGATCAAGCCGGCGCTGGCGACCTTGGCCATCTTTACTTTCTTTTCGCAATGGAACTCTTTTGTCTGGCCGCTTGTCGTCATCCATACCAGTTCCATGCGCACCATCCCCCTGGCGCTTTCGGTATTAAACAGCCAGTTTGGGGCTAATTTTTCCATGATCATGGCCGGGGCCACAGTAATAACTTTACCGGTCTTAGCCGTATTTTTAAGCCTGCAAAAATATATTATCCCGGGTATAACCATGACAAGACTAAAAGGATAAAAAATGAGAAAACTACTTCTTGTTCCACTTTTTGTATTATCTATCATAAGCGTAGGTTGTTCAGCCCAGGAACCAGCCCAGGATAATCCGCAGGTCTATCTGAAGGTAGATGCGGTGGAGGTTTCTTCATTTGACGCCACCCCTGATTGGGCGCCTATGCCTGAGGCGCGCTCATTGGCGGATGGCGACCTGCTCACGCGCTGGTCATCTGCTTACAAAGATGCGCAGTGGTTGTATTTTGATTTCGGCAAGCCCAAGACTTTTAATAAAGTAGTGATCTTTTGGGAGCAGGCATACGCCCCGGATTACGATATTCTGGTATCTAATGATAAACAGAACTGGAAGAACGTGCTCTCCCTGAAAGGCCAGGATGGCAAGATTGATGAGATAGAGATTAGTCCTACTAAGGCAAGATACGTAAAGATATTAGGGGTAAAAAGGGCTAATCCGGATTGGGGTGTATCCATTTGGGAGGTATTGTTCTTTGGCCCGGCCAAGGATAACCCCGGTGATAAGGCCCTGGCGGAAGTTTATCCCGCAATAGCGGATAAAATGGGAAATAAAAACGGAGCGGCTGGTGCGGAGGAATTAGAAGGGCCCGTCGCTTCGCCTGGCGCACTGACGGATAAAGAATTTCAGAAAGGCGTGGTATATACCTCCTGGAGCAGTGTGGAATTGGGCACGCCGGCTTCCGACCAGACCCTGGAATACCTTTATAACTTGGGTGTGCGGGAAGTCGGGATAATGGTGGTCTGGTATCAGGATGAGGTGGACGCAAAATCCATTTATCGCGACCAGAAGGATACCCCCACTGACGCGACGCTGGTCCACGCGATAAATAAAGCGCACTCCCTGGGGATGAAGGTCATGCTTAAGCCGCACGCGGACGTCAAGACCGGCCAGTGGAGAGGCGATATCATACCTTCGGCGGAATGGTTTGCTAGTTATAAGGATTATATGATCTATTACGCCAAACTCGCCGCCCTCTATAACGTGGAATTCTTCTCCGTCGGGACCGAATTGGTGAATACTACCACCAAAAACTGGCAGGGCCAGTGGGAAGGCATTATTGACCAGATAAGGGAAGTTTTTCCCGGGCCGCTGACATATTCGGCGAACTGGAATGAATATACGGACGTGGGATTTTGGGATAAATTGGATTACGTGGGGATAGACGCGTATTTCCCGCTGACTTCCGATAAAGACCCTTCAAAAGAAGAATTGATCGGCGCCTGGAAAGCCAACGCCGACATTATAGACGCCTGGCTGAAGAAGGGCAAGATAAATAAACCGGTAGTCTTCACTGAAGTGGGTTACTGCAGTGCCGACGGCACCAATATCCAACCCTGGACCGTATATGCCAATCTGACCGACGGGATGGTAGATCAGCAGGAGCAAATGGATTGCTTAGACGCGATGCTGACTGTTTGCACCACCTATCCCTGGTTCAAAGGTATTTACTGGTGGAATTATTTTCCCAAGGTTACCTGGTCCCCGTTAGGTTATCCTATCAGGGGCAAGAAGGCCGAAGAAACATTTTCAGAGTGGTTAAAAAAAATATAGGTGGAGGTAGAAAGGAGCGGTACAGGATATCTGCGAAAAACAGTATAAAAATAAAAATAAAAGTTTAATAAAGCTTAGATGAATGAGTATGTTTTACGAAAGGAGGCAGTTTAAGATGAGGTTAAAACTTTGCTTAACATTGTTGGTAGGGGCATTCTTTCTTGCCCTGGGCGTGGGGTTCTGCGCGGATAATCCCCAGCCGAAAGTACTTTTCGGTTTTGAGGAAGATGTCCCTAACTGGGAGATGCCGGAATGGTGTATGGAGAAAGAAGAGTATGTAGGAGAAAGCTTGGCTATTTCCACTAAATTCGCCAACGAAGGGAAGAGCTCACTGGAATTAATGACGAACTTCCCGGGTGGAAAATGGACAGCGGGCTATATAGAGGTACAGCAGTTTTTTGACTGGACGCCTTATAAGACCATTTCAGCGGATATTTATCTGCCCAAGGAAGCCCCGTTCGGACTGCAGGCGCGTTTTATCCTGACCCAAGGACAGGATTGGACCTGGATAGAGATGGCGCGTTTGGTAAAATTAGTCCCGGGAGAATGGGTAACTTTAACCGCCAACCTTGCGCCTGGAAGCACTGATTGGCGCAGGACCGAAGTTACCGATGAATTCCGTGCGGATGTGCGCAAATTAGGTTTGAGGGTTGAGTCAAATATGCGCCCGGCCTACAGCGGCCCCGTATATATTGACAACATC
The DNA here is from genome assembly GCA_028710405.1 of Candidatus Omnitrophota bacterium. GTDB lineage: Bacteria > Omnitrophota > Gorgyraeia > Gygaellales > Profunditerraquicolaceae > JAQTUD01. The sequence continues at coordinate 10,634 of JAQTUD010000005.1, read as the reverse complement.
AGAGTAGAGTAGTACCATCCTACCTTAGGAAAATAAAGGGAAAAAGGGATTCTTTAGCCAAAAGAACAAAGGCCAAAGAAGACGAGGAGGTTTTTTATGTCAAAGAACAAGTTGCTTTATATCTTTATGGGAGTAGCGTTAATCGCTATTTTTGGCCTGGGGTTTGCCATGGCCACGATCATGTTAAAGAAACCGGCAAAGCCCGTGGCTATTCCCGAGGCAGCGGTGAAAGAAGAGGTACCCGTATCAGCGGTAGAAGAGGAGATGCCCGCTCTGCCGCCTGTGGCAGCGGTTGAGCCTGCGGCAGTGCCGTCAGCAACAGAGGCGGCGGTCACACCGCCTGTTCCTGCTGAACCAACGCCGACGGTGGCTGTAGAAAGCGCTTTTAAACCGGAATTCCAGAAAGGGATGATCTATGTTGCCTGGACCCCGGATGGATACAGCAACTCTAATTCCGTAAAATCCATAGAACAGATGAAGTCTCTGGGTGTGGAATGGGCCGGCTTAGTGGCTACCTGGTATCAGGACCGATATAACTCCGCGCAGATATCCGCTTTACCCGATAAAACTCCCACCGACCAAAGCCTGGTTACCGCTATCCGTCAGCTCCATGATTTAAAGATCAAGGTTATGCTTAAGCCGCATCTGGATCTTCTTAAAGGCGAAGGGAAATGGCGCGGGGATATCCTGATGGACAGCCCCGAAGCCTGGCAGGAGTGGTTTAAAAACTATACAGCTTTCATTATGCATTACGTCAATATTGCCGCCCAGGAGAAGGTGGAAATACTTTGTATCGGCACGGAACTTACCCAGGCCACATTGGGGCAGCCTAATTATTGGCGGGAGTTGATCGCTGAAATAAGAAAGACTTATAAAGGTTCATTGACTTACGCCGCCAACTGGCACGAAGAATTTGACCAGATCGCTTTTTGGGACGCCTTGGATTACGCCGGGATCGATCCTTATTTTCCGTTGGTATGCTCAATGAATCCGAAGGTAGAGGAATTAAAATCCGCCTGGGAATATTGGATAAAAAATGTTGAGGAATGGCAGGCCAGGATCAAGAAGCCGATTATCCTTGCCGAGATCGGATATAAAAGTTCCGGGGATGCCACTGATGAGCCCTGGCAGCACGTGGGTATGGGAAAATTAGACCTGGGATTGCAGGTGAATTGTTATCAGGCGATCTTGGAGGTTTTCTGGGATAAGCCCTGGTTTTACGGCGCCTACTGGTGGTATTGGGGCACTAATCCCAGGATGGGGGGCCAGCTGAACAAAGGTTTTACCCCGCAGAATAAACCGGCGCAGGATGTGGTGAAAGAGTGGTATATAAATAAGCCTGTTTCGGAGAAAACATATTAAGTAAAAAACAGCAGAAGAGTAAAAATCAGTAGGAAGGCATAAGATACGGATCAGAGGGTGAAATACGGTTACTTTGACGATAAGAACAAGGAATATGTAGTTACCCGGCCGGATACACCTACGCCCTGGATGAATTATCTGGGGTTGGATGAATACTGCGCGATGATCTCTAACACCGCCGGAGGGTATAGTTTTCATAAAGACCCCCGCGATAAACGTATCCTGCGTTACCGTTATAATAATATCCCGCAGGATAGGCCCGGAAGGTATATTTATCTGCGCGAACAGGATTCCGGAGAGTATTGGTCGGCTACCTGGAATCCGCTGCCTAAGCCGCTGGCGGATTTTAAATATGTTTGCCGGCACGGCCTGGGATATACCCTGATCAAAAGCCATTATAAGGGTATAGAAACCCAGGTCACTTATTTTGTCCCTCTTAAAGAAAATCTGGAAGTATGGATATTTAAGGTGGTTAATACTACCAAAGAGGCCCGGCGCCTGACGATATTCTCTTACGCGGAGTTCTGCCTTTGGCAGGCGATGATGGATCAAAATGATTTCCAATACAGCCTGAATATCGCAAACTGCGCCTGTCGTGACGGTATCATTTACCATATGACCAATTATTATCCCAAGGTCGCTCCTGTTGACCTTGCTTTTTTTGGCGCAAGTATCGCGCCAGCGGGTTTTGATTGTGACCGCGAAAAATTTATCGGCCCAAACAAAAGCGAAGCCAATCCCGCGGCGGTTGAGGCAGGGCATTCCTTTGGATCTGTGGCCCGCGGAGGAAACCCTATAGGTTCGCATTCTTTTCACCTGGAATTAGGCGCTGGAGAGACTAAGGAAATAACCTTTGTCTTGGGCGTGGCCAAAGATACGCGGACCGGAGCGAAATTAGTAGCTAAATTCAGCGCAGCCGGTTTTGCCGAAACAGAACTTGCCAGGCTAAAAGAAAACTGGCGGGATTACCTGAATCATTTTTTCGTCTCTAGCCCGGATAAAGACCTGAACACAATGGTAAATACATGGAATGCTTATCAGTGTCGGACCACCTTTAATTGGTCACGCTCTGCTTCCTATTATGAGTCCGGTATCGGCAGGGGAATGGGTTTCCGTGATTCTAACCAGGATTGCCTGGGAGTGCTGCATACTTTATCCAGCAGGGTCAGGCAGAGGATAATAGACCTGGCTAAAAACCAGTTTAAAGACGGCAGCGCCTACCATCAATATTCCCCCCTGACCAAGAAAGGGGATAAGACCGGTTATTCCGATGATCATCTCTGGCTGATAGTATCAACCGCAGGCTATCTTAAGGAGAGCGGAGATTTTGCTTTTCTAAATGAAAAAATAGCATTTGCCGACGGAACAAGTGCCTCGCTTTATAAACACCTGGCGCGCGCGGTAAAATACTCATTGAAAAAAGTAGGCCGTCACGGGATACCGCTCATGGGTTACGCCGACTGGAATGATTGCCTGAATAATATGGGCCCGGGCGCCGAAAGTGTCTGGGTAGGGCAGTTTCTTTGCTTTGCTTTAAAAGAATTGGCCCGCATGAGCGAATTATTAGGTAAGAAAAAAGATGCCGCCGCGTTCTTGAAGTCGGCGCGCAAGATGCAGGATACAATTAACAAAAAGGCCTGGGATGGCCAGTGGTATACCCGCGCCTTTGATGCTAAGGGCCGGCCGGTAGGTTCCAAGAGCTGCAAGGAGGGAGGCAACATTTATCTTAATTCCCAATCTTGGGCGGTGCTGGCCGATATAACCGAACGCGGGCAACAGGTAAAGTGTATGGATATGGTCAAGAAATACCTGGATACCGAATACGGGATAATGCTCCTTAGCCCGCCGTATAAAACTTTCTATCCTTATATCGGGGCGATTGGCACCTTTGCCCAAGGGTTGAAAGAGAACGGAGGTATATTCTGTCACGCCAACCCCTGGGCAATGATCGCGGAGGCGATGTTGGGGAGGGCCGAGAACGCCTTTAGTTATTACAAGAAGATGGCGCCGACCACTTATAATGATATCGCCGACATCCATATGACCGAACCTTATATTTATTCCCAGTTTATCGCCGGCCGCGACAGCCATGAAGCAGGCAGGGCCAGGAACTCTTGGCTGACTGGTTCGGCGACCTGGAATTATATCGCGGCGACCTGGTATATCCTGGGTATCCAGCCGGATTATAAAGGCCTGAAGATTTCCCCCTGTATCCCCAAGGATTGGAAAGAATACGGCGTCAGGCGTCATTTCCGGGGCGCGGTGTATGATATTAAGGTAAAGAATCCCAGAGGAGTATCAACGGGAGTAAGTTCTATAACAGTGGACGCTAAAATGATAGAGGGGAATGTCATCCCCTCCGGTAAAAAAGGGACCACCTACAAAGTGGAGGTAACTATGGGAGGAAAAGATGCAAGATAAACCGTTTCTAACGATCATCAACCCGATACGCAACGCGCAGAGGACATTGGAGAAATGCCTGGAATCATTAGTTAACCTGGATTATCCGAAAGACAGGATGGAATTTATATTTGCCGACGGAGGGTCTAGCGATTCTACCGTCTCCATAATACGGCTTTGGCAGGAAAAATATCCGCAGGTAAAATTAGTGGAAGTGGCAAACTGCAAATCCCCCGGACAGGCTAGGAACGCGGCTTTGGCGGTTGCCAAAGGCGATTATATATTATTTACCGATGGAGATTGCTACGTGCGCCGGGATTGGGCGAATAAGATTGTTGAGCCGTTCTTAAAGGACAAAACAGTGGGTATGGTCGGAGGCGAAATATATACCATGCGCACCGATAATAACGACACGGAATTATACTGCGAGCAGACCAAGTTCCTGTCAGTGGCGCCGCGTTGCAACCTGACCAAAGAAGGGTATTATCCGTCTATCAAAAAGAACCTTCCACATGAGGTAAACGGGAATATCCATTCGCCTTTTTTTGCCACGGCAAATGCCGCGGTAAGTAAAGAGGCCGCGGATGCCGTCGGCCGCGAATTTTGGCATGAGATTACCAACGAAGACGTGGATTTCTCTATCCGGATCCTTAAGAAAGGGTATAAGCTTTATTATAAACCCGACGCGATAGTGGATCATATGCACCGGATGAGTTTAGCCGATTACTCAAAACAATTGTTCGGCTACGGCTTCGGGCATCCCCTGCCGGTCAGGGCGCACGCGAAAAAAGTCTTTGAGATCTGCCTGCAATATTTCGGATATATATACATACCCATACCTTTCTTCTTTAAGGGTGTGCTTTATATCGGGGATTTCCATCTCATGCATATCTTCGGCGCGCTGTCTGTCATACAGTTGGTGGCCAGTATTTTCAATCCCGCCTTATTCAACGGCCTGCTTTTGGCCTGGGCGTTATTGTTCGTGTTATTTACCTCGCGCTATTTTATGCCGGTGTTAAAACTAAAGCCCAAGAGTAAATTCCTGGTCTGGGCGAAGATCCGCTATCTCTCCAACTGGGCGATGATGCGCGGCGGGTTCAAAGGGATGAAAACCTGGAAAGTATTTTATCTGGAGTCTAGCTGGTAATAGTTATCCATAATGTAGGGGAGGTTTAAACCTCCCCTACGGTTGTGGATAACTCCTGGCAAAACAGGGAGGGCGATATAAAATCCCTCAAGTTCATCGCAGTATTTTTTATCAGCACTTTAGTATTGTTGGCAGGTTGCGGTAAGAAGCAGGCCCCGCCAGCCAAGAGTGGCTCCCAGGAAGTATTGATGTGGTTGGTAGGTTCAGAGATCCAAGCAAAGGCCATTCAGACGCTGGGGGATGGGTTCTTTAAAGATACGGGTCTGACTTTTCGTTGCGAGGCGATCTCCTGGGGGGATGCCCACACCAGATACCTTACCTCTATCGCCGGAGATGTCGTCCCGGATATCGGCACGATGGGGTTGACCTGGGGGGAGGAATTCGGTTCCCTGGGTGCGATAGTGGACCTGGCAGAAGAATTTCCGCGGGATTTAGGTTTACTTAAAGAGAAGATATTCCCCGGGCTGTGGAGTTCCCTGGAACATAAAGGTAAGGTTTACGGCATACCTCTGGACCTAAGTGTTCAGATCATGTTCTATCGCAATGATATTATCGCCAAGCCTCCCAGGACCTGGCAGGAGCTGGAAGATAAGCTCTTGAGTTTGAAAAAGGAAAATAAGGGGATGCTCTTTGACTGGGGCTCAATGAGTTGGATAGGCCTGGCGCCCTATCTTTGGCAGGCAGGCGGAGATTTTTATAACCCCGAAGGTAATAAATCAGCCCTGGACTCAGAGGCGGCCGTAAACGCGCTAAAGTTCTTTAGCCGTTTCTACACTGAGTTAGGAGTTCCCAAGACCCAGATCCCCTTAGAGCAGGGGATGCGCACCGGAGATTTTCCTCTGGCAATCTCAGGCAACTGGAAGATAGATTCCCTGCATTTGTACGCCCCGGAGATAGAGGGGAAGTGGTCAATAGCGCTCCTTCCGGAAGGGCCGGTAAATAAGCGCACCGCGTTCCTCGGTGGACGCGTAATAGGAATATTCAATAAATCAAAACATAAGAAAGAGGCCTGGGAGTTCATAAAATTTTTATTTCAACCTCAGACGCAAGTCAAATTATATGAGGCCGCACGCTCTGCTCAAGATTCTTATTTGCCTTCAAATATAACTGCTTGGGATACCCTGCCGATGGAGAGCGAATTTAAGGGAGTGTTGAAGGCACAGGCCCTGGATGCCAAAGGCCCTCCTGGCGTATTGGGATGGGACGAGAGCACCCGTTTTATTGAAGAGGCGATACAGAGGGTAGTCTTGCAGCAGGCAGATATAAAGAAAGAACTCTCGCGCGCTGCAGTAGAGATGAACAAGAATATCAGGGATTAGGCCCTTTTTTTACCATTGGGTAGATATAGAAGAGAAGAATTCTTTTGCCGCGGAGGTATTTTTGCCGAAGAAGGTATGCCCGAAACCGAGCTCTATGCTCCCCAAGCCTTTAAACTTAAATATCGGGCCGATAGTATATTTCATCCAGTCTTCATTTGTCCCGCCTGTATTGGCCAGGCTTTCGTTACAATCCAAAGAGGTCTTTAAGACTAACCAGCGCTTAGGGTTATAGCCAAATTCAAAGTAATAAGGAATCTCATTTGACGGTTCTTCAGCGCGCCAGCGATAACCGAATTCTACCTTAGTATAACTTTTGATCTTATTCCAGGGTTGGGCGGTGAGGATCTTTAATTCTCCGTCTATCTGATGCGTGCCTAAAGCCGGCGTGGTATGCTCGTCATAATCAAAGGGAAACTTCATCTTGCCTTGCATGGTTAAGATAAAGGGTTTCTGGAAAATATTATATTTTACTCCCGGCCAGATTTCTTCAAAACCCTTTACATTGCCCTTATTGAAACTATCCTTCCAATGGGCTTGTTTATATACCGTATAGAGCAGCATCGTTAGGCGATCATCATATCCATACTCAAGTTTTAATTCCTGCCGGATCTCGTTACCCTTGCCTTGATAATCCCATCTTTCGCTGTGCCTTTCATCGTTAAAATGGCGGTTGTGCCAATAATATTTTGAGTAAAGCTCCGCGTACATTTCGCCTTTTTTCAGGGTCCAGGCGCCCTTACCTACCGAGGGGGCGATGGAATTTTCTTGGTCAGTTACGTCAGTGGTTTGAGTTTCGGATGAGGCCTGGGTTTTGTCTTTGATATTATCCATAGCAAGGCGCATCGCCTCATTCCTTCTAAAGTTCATTCTTTCTTCGCAAAGCCCTAAATAGAATTTGGCTTTTTGATATCCGGGGTCAGCCAGCAGGCATTTTTTAAATTCAAGCTGGGCATCAGAATATCTTTGTTCTCTGAAGAATTTCCTGCCGGAATCAAAGAGGGCTTCGGCCGCGGCACCGGGTTCACCGGCCAGGCAGGATAAAAGGGGTATCGCGCTTAACGCGATGAATATGAGGAAAACCTTGATCTTTTTCATTTTTAACTCCTAGATATAAAGTCTAACATATTTATCCCTAAAATCAATGTCTTTTTAGCGCTCTTTTGGGGACACTTTCCTGCATAGCTCCATTTAGCATCCCGCGGAAAATGTCCCCTAGGCAGGTAACAGGAAAGTGTCCCCTAAGCAGGGCGTAGAAAGAGCGAGGGACAGTGTCCCGAACAAAACACAAAACAGTTTCCGCTTTGAGTTGGAAACTGTTTCCGAGCGTGCATTTAAAATATTAAAAATACTTGACTTATGTCATCTTTTTTAGTAGTATAAATTAATAAAATTAGACAAAAAAGAGAAGAGAGAATTTTTTATGCGTCCCATAGACCTGCAAAAAGAAGAACTCACCGAAAAAGAGAAACGTAATATTGAGATAATGGAGATCTTAAGAAGGCGCGGGCCCATAAGCCGGCCGGAGATCTCCAAGGAGACAGGTATTAATATTGTCACCATCTCCAGTTACGTTGATAACCTTATTAAACATAACCTGGTATTTGAAAAAGAACTGGATATATCCGAAGGCGGTAGAAGGCCGGAGCTGTTGGATCTAAATCCCCAGGGCGGTTATGTCATCGGGGTGGGCCTGAACCTGATGAATATGGTCGGGGTCTTGGTGGATCTCAAAGGGAACATAATTTTTAAGACCCAGATCGAGCGCGGCGGGGTTTCCGTGGGAGAGGTAGTGGAGTGCCTGTTGGATATAATCCGTAAGATCATCGCCCGCTCCAAAGGTTATAATATCCAGGGTATCGGTGTGGGTATCGCCGGCATCGTGGATAAAAATGAAGGCTCGGTGTGCTGGCCGGAGAGGCTCGGGCCCGGCGTCACCAACTACGCCTCGGTGAATATCCGTTTTAAGGATCTGATTGAGAAAGAATTCGGCCTGCCGGCGATAATTGAAAATGACGCCACCAGCGCCTGCTTTGGCGAACGCTGGCTGGACTTAGAGCCGGGAATAAAGAATGTCCTATATATGTTTTCCGGGGTCGGATGCGGGATAGTTATAAACGGGGAGGTTTACCGCGGCGCAAACGGCTACGCCGGAGAAGTCTCCATTTATAACCATAAGGAGAACGGCCTTTTTAACTGTGCTTTGGGTAAGACCTGTTTCCTGAAGCGTTGGGATACGGATATGGGGATCGTTGACGATGTGAAGTCCGCGCTGCTCAAGGATAAGGAAGGCGCGGAAAGATTCTTGAAGTTGACCTCTACCGATATCAATAGCATGGGATTAAAGAATATATTTAACGCCGCCCGCGCCAAGGACGCCATTGCCATGGCCGCCCTGGATCAAGCGGCAAAGAGATTAGGAATAAAGATCGCGTTTTTGGTTAATCTATTTAATCCGCAGGCAGTGATCATCGGGGGCGGGTTTGAAGATGCCGGAGAAGATTTCTTAAACAGGGTCAGCCAGACGATAAGGGATTGGGCCTTTAGGGAAGCTACTAAAGACCTGAAAGTCGTTTATTCCCGCTTAAAAGAAAACGCGGTAGCCCAAGGCGCCGCGAGTCTGGTAATGGAAAAATTTTTCGCTCAATTATGGTAAATTACGGGAGGAGGTAACATGGAAGATAAGGTGAAATTTATTATCATCGGCCTGGTAGGTTTATTGCTAGCGGTTGGTTTTCTTTTCGCGCAGACTTACAATTACAAAGAGCAGTTGTTACGCGAAAGAGACGCTTTAAAGACGGAGAACTCAACGTTAATGAGCAAGGTCGATAAGATAGGTACCAGCCTTCGAGCGAAAGAGAACGAAGCCAGTTCTTTACGCAAAGACCTGGACAAGATAACCAGGACTTTTTCCGATCTCCAGAGTAAATTTGATTCAGCGCGCCGCGAGAGGGATAAGTTAGCCGAAGAATTAAAGTCCAGCCGGTCGCGTCCGGCAGCTGCTGTCCCGCAACAGGTGGAAGCCCCTGTGAATTCCGACGCTTATTGGGGAGGGGTCTTAAAGGCAAAGACGGACCTGGAATTACAGCTGGAAAATCTGCGCAAGGATTTAAAGGACGCGCAGTTGAACAATGAACAATTACAAAGAGAGAAAGTGACGCTGGACATAGATATAAATAGTATTAAGGGCCAGAATGAAGACCTGAAGCGTCAGTTGGAATATAATAAGAAGGTGGCGGATAGCATCGCCGAGGAATTAGCTCGGGAGAAGAACGATAAGATCAACATCCAGAAGGCGTTCAAGGCGGCCAGGGATGAGACCGTTCTTATGGCGCGCCAGATCAGGAACCTGAACACGCGTAAATCTGAACTGGATAATAAGGTCAGCCAGCTGTATGAAGATAGGGAAGCCCTGCAGAGTAAACTTTCCGAAATAGAATTCAAATTAGGTTCCAAGGTATCTCAAGTCGGAGAATTAAAAGACCAATTAGTAGCGATCAGCTCCGGTTCTGAACAGCCCAAAGCGCAGCCGTCGCGCAAAGAAGCCTCGGTAGAGCTTTCTCCTATAGTGGTACGGCCCCAGATGCAGGCGCAGCCTCAAAGTAGGCCAATCGGGCAGGCCTCGGATATATCGGGAAAGATCCTTACGATAGACAGGGAGAATAATTTTGTCATTATCGACCTAGGCGCGGAAACAGGCCTGAAGATCGGCAATTCTCTTAACGTGTATAGGGATGGTAAAAAGATTGCCGCTCTGGAAGTGATCAAGGTCAGTAAAAGCGTATCTGCTTGCGATATAGTCCAAGAAACCATTCCTGTTGGTAACGGCGATATAGTAAAATAATTAACGGTTTTTTCTTTTCATGGTCCGTACCAAAAAGTCTCCCTCCACAACTGTTTCTATAGAGGATGTAGCGCGCCTGGCGGGTGTCTCTATCACCACGGTCTCTCGCGTAATCAATAAACTTCCCACCGTCAAAGAAAGAAACCGCATTAAAGTACTGGAGGCGATAAAACAACTGGATTTTCATCCTTCGATCTTTGCCCAACGCCTGGCTACCGGCAAGAGTAACGCCGTGGCCCTGATCATCCCGCGTTACGAAGGGGTATTTTATTCTTTTTATATCTTAGAGTTGATCCGCGGCATCGGGACCCTCTGCGAATCTTTTAAATTAGACCTGCTCTTGCATTTGACAGACGCCCGCAGCACCCTGGAGTTAAGAGGAGTGGGCGGGATAATCTTCGCGGATATCATCGGCAACCGTCAGCAGCTTCAAGACGCCCTGGCCCAGAAGATACCGTGTGTGGTGATCAATAATTACATCAAGGACCTGGAGGTCAGTTGTATTGCCATAGCTAACGTAAAGAGCGCGCAGGAAGTAGTACAATACCTGGTCGGCTTGGGGCAT